>JBEKEW010000015.1:0-16851 GCA_050013635.1 Thermoplasmata archaeon
GAGTGGACCCACGTACTCAAAGCCGGCCGCGAGCAGCCCGGGAACGTCCGCGATCCCGGCGACGCGCTGGGCCGGCGGTGCGACTATCTTGCCGACGGCTTTCTCAAGGTCGGCGACCGGGATCGTCTCGGCGTCGAGCTTCTTGATTTCCTCGTCGCTCATGCCCTTAAGCTTGGCAAAGAGAATCAAGGCTCGGCGGTACAGGTCGTCGCGCTCCTCGCTAGTCGTGCGGCTCCCGGTCGATAGCTCGGGCTCGGCCCGGCGGTACGCCGCTCGCATATCTTCCAAGAGTTCGTCGGGGAGCCGACCTTTGTGAGTCGTGTACCGAGCGTCCATCGACCCGGCATGGCCCATCCAAAACACGCGGTAGTCGCGGGCGACCTTGCCCTTCGACTCGGCGAGTAACACCTGGGTGTCGAAGAAGGCGCGAAGGACGTAAGGTCGCCATTTGAACCCGGCCGCCCTGATAGCGGAGCGTATGCCGTCGCCGACGTTTAGCGTTCGGATGAACCGCTTGTTAGCCCGCTCCGGGTGGATTAGGTCGGTCTCCGAGGTTAGCCGCTCGCCCGAGCGAAGGCGCTCCTCAAGGTAGGACTTGAGGTAGGCCGCGCCTTCCGCCGCTAGGAACGTCACGTACCCGTGTGCGGTCTTTGAAAGTTCGGGGCGGACCCGTATGAGTGTCGGGCTCGTCGCGATCGTGACCCGCCGCCCCTGTATGCGGAGTTCGGGGAGGTCGCCGAGACGGAGCCCGTCGTCTCCTCGGTAGTTCCCCAGTACCTCCAACCGGACGCCGGCTTGAGCGACTAGGGCGGCGCATACGCGGGTACGAGAGTTCCCGGCTAGGAGGATTTGCCTTAGCTCCTCCCGCGTCGGGACCCGTTCGTCCTTGAGGGTCGGTGTATCCTGGGCTCCGCGAACCCGGATCTTCCGAGTCACCGTCACGCCGTTAAACGCGAGCCACGACTTGACCGCCTTAACGGTCCGCACGACGTAAGACCCGGCGACCCCACGCTTTTCCTCCCGAGCCACAAAGTCTAGGAGAGCATCGTATGCCCTCCGTTCCGAGGCCCGGGCGATCACCGGGGGAGTGAGCTTCGCGGATTCGCAAAACGCGGCGAGCCGCCGAGCGTTGATGTCGGCGGACGCCTGGGCTCCGCGCGCTAGGTTGTCGTACCACCTGCGGACGTTCGGGTCGGCTAGGATGGCCGTCAGCTTGGAGGTCCGGGCGGGCATGGCTAGGGTATAGCGATGGGGCTTATACCCTTTTGTTAGTGGACACGGGGGGATTTGAACCCCCGACCTCTGCTTTGCGAAAGCAGCGATCTTCCGCTGATCTACGTGCCCGTGGTCGCGGAGGAGAACGCCCACCCCTTAAGAATTGCCCGTGGGCGACGCAATTCGGACGGCCCAGGTGGTCCGCGCGCGGTCGGGGATTCGTCCCGCAGGAAACGCGTCCACGCGACCAGCCCGGCCAACAACGCGCCGACCCGCTTCCGCACGTCCGGTTCGGTCGGGTTCCCCTCGCGATCGAACTTCTTGGCGCTGGACGTCACCGGCAGATCGGGCTGGCCGAGAGATCGCATCTCCCGCGTGGCCGACGGTTGCCGTAGGTGGAGCTCGGCGCGGCCGGTGCGCATCATGCCGACCGAGGCCCCCACGGTTGCCACCGGCTTACCCGTCCCGACGTTGACGTCCGGTAGCCTCGATCCACAGTCGATTGCGTCCTCGAGGACCCCCGCGACGCGGCCATCGTCCTCGGGCACCGCGAACAGAACGACGTCCGCTGGGCGTACCCTCTCCATGAGCGATCGGACGGGCGCGGGCAGGTCCAGCTTTCCGTCCTCGTTGTACGACTGGATGCCGTGCAAGGTGGTGATCTCGAACTCGGTGTCCGGGGGAAGCACCCCCGCTGCCGCCCGCAACCGTCCTGTGTGGGTCGAGTGCATCGATAGGCCGCCCGAGATTCCGAGGATCTTCACGGGGTTCGCTATCGAGGGGCCTCCCCCGAGGTCGACGCACCTCCCATGCTCGCCGGAATCCCGCCTTGAGAGGGCTTTCACCCGGGCGCGAGCCGAGCCGTGGTTCAGAGGACCGCGACGAGTACCGTGGCGGTCCGGGGCGGGGAGCGGTTCGCCGAATCGTTGGCCGTCGAGGAGTTCGATCCCGAGGTGGTCGCGTGACCGGCGGTGGTGGGCGGCGAGCGGGGAGGATTCTGGCGGCGGACCGCGACCACGAGGTGCTCGTCCGCGTCGTATCGGAACAGCTCGGCGTACCGGCCCCAGTTGACGATGTTCTGGACGATGTCGTCGGACGGAGCCGTGGTGAACTCGACCAAGCGCATCAGTTCCGGGTCGGTCAGCCGGTGGCCGGGGGCGTTCTCCAGCGTACGCATGAGGGTGCGGAACAGCGTCGTGCGGCGCAGCTGATCGCGAACGATCGCCTTTCGCTCCCGTATCGTTCCCGCGAGGAAGCGACGACCGGTCTCGGTCAGGGTCGCACGGCCGTCGTCGACCTTCACGAGGTCGAGGGCCTCGGCGAAGTCGAGCGACGGGAGGATCTCGTCAATCTCGAGGTCGAGGTCGTCCGCGAGGAGCGCAACGTCCTCTTCTCCCTTGTGGGAATCGAGCAGCACGAGAAGCCCTGTCATCTCGCTCGGAGAGCACTTGGGGTAGGTGGTCGGCACGGGTGTTCCCAGAGGGTACCTGGGACCACAGAAGGTCGGTCTATAAGGGTTCGCTTTTGGCGGTTCACTTGCCCGGCACGCCCGGCGGGGCCGTACCTTTCGCGGGGGTTCCACTGGGGGCGAGGGGCCCCTCCGTGATCAGCGAATAGACCCGATCCGTGAGCTCGTAGAACGCCTCCGACTTTCGGTCGCGGGGTCGAGGCAGTCCGACCTGCACGTCCGCGAGGACATGGGCCGGACGATGCGATAGGACGAGGACCCGGTCCGCGAGCAGGATCGCCTCTTCGATGTTGTGGGTGACCAGAAGCACCGCGTCCGGGGGAAGCTGCGGGTCCCTCCACAGTTGAAGCACCTCTTCTCTCAACCCTTCCGCGGTGAGCGGATCGAGCGAACTGAACGGTTCGTCCATGAGAAGGACCGCGGGCTCCACCGCGAGCGCCCGGGCGAGCCCCACGCGCTGGCGCATGCCGCCCGAGAGCTCGCGGGGATACGCCTCCTCGAAACCGATGAGGCCGGTCACGGAGATGTATCGCTCGACCGAAGCGGCGGTGCGCGCGGCGTCCCACCCCAACGCCTCGAGCCCGAACGCGACGTTCTGCTGGACCGTCAGCCACGGATAGAGCGCGAAGTTCTGGAAGACCATCGCCATCCCGGGAACGACCCCGTGGACGGGTTGATCGCGGAAGCGGATCTCGCCCGCGGTCGGCTTGTCGAGTCCCTGGACCAGGCGCAAGAGCGTCGACTTCCCGCACCCCGACGGCCCGACGATCGCTAGAAAGTCGGAATCGGCGACCTCGAAGTTGATGTCCTGCATGATCGCCATGGTGCCGTGTCGCCCGGCGTAGCTCTTGTCGAGGTGCTGGACTTGGATCAGCGCCATCGGCTCGTCTTCTCCGTTCGAGCTCGCCTTCAGTCGTACCGGTACTTGTCGATCGCCTTTCGGTACGCGGGTTTCCATATGAGTTCGTTGATGACGATCACGGTGACGACCAAGGTCAGCAGGGCCGCGGTCATCAACGGAAGCCCGTTCGGTTCCGCGTAGCCGATGTCGATCTGCTGGCCGATGCCGAAGACCTGGAACAGATGACCCGGCCCGCCCTGCAAGTACTCGGCGACGATGAGCGTGTTCCAGCCTCCGCCGAACGCCGTGATCGACCCGGTAACGAGAGCGGTGAACGTCCCGGGAAGGATCACGCGGCGGAACAGCTTGCGCTTGTCGAGGCCGAACGATCGGGCCGCCTCCTCCAGATCCGGCGGGACGGATCGGATCCCCGAGAGCAGGTTGAAGAACAGGTACCACATCATTCCCGTCATCAGCATGAGGATCGCCGCGCCTTCCGGCGAAATGTACGGTACCAGCTGGAAGATGATCACGGGGAACAGGGCGGTCGCGGGGAACGAGGCAATGACCTCGACGATCGGAAGTCCTGCACGCGACCCACGGGGGCTCCGCGCGAGGTACGCGGCCAGCGGGAGCGCGATCGCGAGACAGATGAGGTAGGCGGTCGCGACCCGCAGGGTCGATGCGCCCATCGCGAGCGGCAGGAGCACCATCTGGTCCCGCACGCTCGGCACGATGGTGCTGGAGAAGACGTCGTAGACGGCCACGCTCAGCGCGATCAGCATCAGCCATACGATCACGAGGATCGTTCCGAGGGCGACGTAGTGGACCGCGGTCCGAACGAGCGGCCTTCGCGCGCGCTCCCGGGTCGAGCGCGATGTGAGGGCGGCGAGCTGGACGAACGGGGAGCTCACCCGGGTGACGCCCGACCGAACGCCCCGGGTCACGTAGGCGGCGGCCCGGCGGAACCGCCGGGATCCTTCGGTCACGCTGAGCGCGATCGGCTCGCCCGCGGAGCTCTGGTCGTAGCGGAACCGCTCCGCCCACCGACCGAGCGGCCGCCAGACCCCGAAGTCGAGGAGCACGATGAGGATGATCAGCGGAACGATCCCTGCCAAGAACGCCCCGGCTCCTCCGCTCGAAGCCGCGATGGAGAGGTAGCTGCCGATGCCGGGGAGCGGGTTCGTTCCGCTGGTCGTGAAGATCTCGGCCTCCACGAGGAAGAACCAGCCCGCCGTCCAGGAGAGAACCGAGTTGTAGACGAGCCGGTTGACGGTCGCGGGCAGGACCAAGCGACGAAGGCGCTGGAAACCTCGGGAACCGAAGGCATCGGCCGCTTCTCGCAGTTCGTTCGGGATCGTCTTCAGCGACTCGTAGACGCCGAAGACCAGGTTCCATGCCATGCTGGTGAAGATGAGGAAGATCGAGGCGAGGTTCTCTCCGATGGAACTCCCCGGGGTGAGCGCGACGAAGAAGACGATCGCGACGGGGAAGAATCCCAGGATCGGGACGGACTGCAGGATGTCCAGCACCGGGATCATCACGCGTTCCCCCGTCCGATGGGTCGACGCGTAGTATCCGTAGGCGAGCGCGAACCCGAGGGACAGGAGGTACGCGATCAGCATGCGGGTGAACGAGAAGCTGAGGTCGAGCGTCGCGGTCGGAAGGTTCGAAACGAACCCCGAGCCGTTGAGACCGAATGAGTAGACCGCGAGCGGGACCGAGCCGAGGGCTATCGCGGCGTACACGACCGCGGCCCGGCGCGCGGTGGGATCCCTACGGAGGGAATGCCCGAGAGATGGCGTGCTCCCCGGCCCGGTCGTCTCTGGTTGCTCCACGAGACCTCCCGGGCATGGCCCGGAGTCGGACGTGCCTCGGCGTATTTGTACGGTGTGGTCGAACTGCGGCGGTGCGCCTCCCCCCGGCGTACCGGGCGACCTCGGGGACGGCAATCTTATCAACGGGGGGCCGCTCGCCGGTACGTAGCCCCGTAGTGTAGTGGCCAATCATGCGGGACTCTGGATCCTGCGACGCAGGTTCGAACGCCGGGTGGGTCCGCGAATCCACACGCCGGAAATCCTGCCGGGGCTACTCCGGTTCACGATGTCAACGGTTGCGGGGGTGCTCCAGTTCGGCCAATCCGTTCGGGTGCATCTCGAACGGGGCTCGCGAGGCAGGGCTTAGGACCCTGTTGCCTAGGGCATTCGCCGGTTCAAAGGGAGGTCCGGCGTGCGACGCCGGCCTCCGGAACGTCCGGCCCCCCGCATCCGACCCTCACATCGAAACGTGGACGTGAGCCCCGTGGAGGCGGTGATCCCTCCGTCCCAGATCCTTCGCCTGTCGGCCGACGACGCCGATCGCCTATTGGGCCGGCTCGAAGATGCGGTGCCGACACGACCCACCTTGGTCGATCTGTCGTCCTTCCGGGGAAATGAAGCGATCGTATTCGGGGATACCCATGGGGACTGGCGGACGAGCGAACGGGTTGCCGCGCGGTACCAAGATCCCGCGCAGCACCGACTCCTGATCGGCCTCGGAGACTACGTCGACCGCTCGCCAACGGATTGCGGAGCAGGGGCCGTCGCAAATGCCTTCTTTCTGCTCCAGTTGACGGCCCATGACCCGGAGCGTGTTGTTCTCATCCAAGGGAATCACGAGACCGTCCGCGTCATTCCGGCCCGCCCCGAGTCGCTGAGGGAAGAGGTCCGCGAGCTCTGGGGAGGGGATCCCCAGCGCTACGAGCGCCTGATCGGCCTACTGGGGCGCGGCCCCCTCGCGGCGTTCCACCCTTCAGGGGCGTACCTCGCCCACGCCGGGTTTCCCGTGGGAGGCGGCACGACGGGATGGAAGTCCGCCTTCGATCGCGTGGACGAACGGCTCGTGGCCCAAGTCGCGTGGGCCGAGTGCGCAGCCTCCCACAACCGGCGCGGGGCGGCGGCACCGTTCGGTGAGGCGCAACTGACCGAGTTCCTAGGGAAGGCAGGTCTGACGTTCATGCTTCGAGGGCATGATCCGGATCTCACGGGTCGCCCCATCTTTCACGACCGCTGCCTCACGCTGCACACCACACGAGTGTACGAACGCTACGGGGGCGTGCTCTACGCACGAATGCCCATCGATCGCCCTCGCGTCACGCTCTCGGAAGTCCAGGTGGGACACACCGAAACCGAAGGGCAACGGTATGCTCGGCCGTGAACCGGCAACGTCCGCTCCGAGGTGGCCTACGGGGTCGCCCGGGTACCGCTCCCCACGCTCGGGGGGGGACGCTTCGGGAGATACTCTCCGCGACGCTGACCCGTCACGGCGTAGATCGTCTTCTCGGCGATCTTGCAAGCATGGTCCCCGATTCGCTCGAAATGCCGGGCGACCAGGAGTTCGTTCGCGATCCGCTGCGTGACGGACGGGTCGGTACGGAGCTCCTGCATCACGACACGGTACACCGAGCGGTTGATCGCATCGACCTGGTCATCTTGGTCGAAGACGGAACGGGCGAGGTCCGCACGATCGTTGGCGAAGGCATCGAGCGTCTTGGTGACCATGTCCTCGGTGAGCGCGTCCATCGATCGAAGGAGCGCGCGCAACTCGTCCTCGTCGTACACACCCTCCGGAGACGTGAGCCAGGCGATGTCGAACCCATAACGGCCGATCCGGTCCAAGGACGTGATCGCCTTGAGGACGGCCGTGGTATGACGCAGGTCCGGCCCCATCGGCTGGTTCCTCACAAGGAATCCGATCGCCTCGCGCTCGATGTCCTGATCGTAGCGATCGAGGCGGACGTCGCGGTCGATGACGGCTTGGGCGAGCGTTAGGTCGCCCCGCTCGAACGCCATCCACCCATCGTGGACCATCCCGAGGGCCCACTGCCCCATTTCCAGGGCCTGTCCCTTCATGTGTTTCACTTCCAGGTCGTGGCCCCGTGGCTCCGCGGCGGGTCGATCTCCCTCTTCGTTCATCCAAACCTTCCCGTGATGTACTCTTCGGTGAGCTTCTCCTTGGGTCGCTCGAACAGCTCCTCGGTCGGTCCGAACTCGATGAGTCGGCCCAAGTATAGGAACGCGGTGTAGTCCGCGACCCGCGCCGCCTGCTGCATGTTGTGAGTTACGATGATGACCGTATACTCATCGGTGAGAGCGGTGGCCAGGTTCTCGATCTTCGCGGTCGCCTTCGGATCCAGGGCGGAACACGGCTCGTCCAACAGGAGGACCTCGGGATTGGCCGCAAGGGCCCGTGCGATGCACAGGCGCTGCTGCTGCCCACCCGAGAGCGACATCGCGGGTGCGTCGATCCGATCTTTGACCTCCTCCCAGAGCGCCGCCCGCTGGAGGCTGTGGACGACGGTCCGGTCGACCTCATCGTGCGAATGCCGCCCGCCTCCAAAGCGAAGGGCCGCACTGACGTTCCCGTAAACGGACATCGTGACGAAGGGGTTCGGTCTTTGAAATACCATGCCGATGCGTCGTCGGACCCGAACCGGGTCGAGGTCGTAGATGTCTTCCCCGTCGAGGAGCACGCGGCCCTCGGCTCGTGCCTTCGGGATGGTCTCATGCATCCGGTTCAGACACCGGATGAACGTCGACTTCCCACAACCGGAAGGTCCGATGATCGCCGTTACGGCTCGCTCCGGGAAGTCCAGGGTGATCTCTTCGAGGGCCCGACGCGGACCGTACCACGCCGACAATCTCTCGACCCGCAGCTTCGCGTTGTTGACCACGACGTCACTCCCCCTTCATACGGCGTGTCATCCTCATGATCACGAGACGCGAGAGGATACTGGTCACCAGGAGCAGTAGGATGAGGACGAGCGCCGCTCCCCACGCGAGGGCGATCCAATTGCTGTAGCCGGTGGTCGCGAACGTGTAGATCATGAGCGGCAGCGCGGCGATCGGCTGGTTGAATCCCTGGAAGCCCACCGAACTTCCGAACGCCGTGAAGAGGAGAGGCGCGGCCTCTCCCGCACCGCGCATCACGGCGAGGAGCGCGCCGGTGAGAACCCCGGGGAGAGCGGTGATCAACACGATCTGTAGGTTGGTCCGCCACTTGGGGATTCCTAGCGCGAGCGCCGCCTCGCGGACCGAATGGGGCACCGTACGGAGGGCCTCTTCGCAGGTGCGGGTCACGATCGGGATCATGATGATGGACAGTGCGAGCGTTCCAGAAATGGCGCTGAAGACGATCTGGGGGTAGTACACCACCAGATAGGAATAGACGACCAGCCCGGCGATGATCGAGGGAAGGCCGGTGAGGACGTCGGCGGTGAAGCTGATCGCTCGGCTCAACCATCGGCCCGGGTACTCCACCACGAACACAGCGGCGGCGATCCCGATCGTGATCGAGATCACCGCGGCGATGCTGACCAAGATGATTGTCCCCTGGAGCGCGGGTCCGATTCCACCGACAGGGCAGGTGACGCCGGAAATGTTCGAGCACGGTAGCGGAGGGTTCGAGACTAGGAACGAGAGCGAGAGCACCGAACCGCCCTGCGAAAACGCCTCGTAAAGGATGCTGGCCAGGGGGACCAGGACGGCAATGACGGTCAGTCCCGCCAGCACCGTGATGATGTGGCTCCACAGCTTTCGACGGAACAGGTGATCGCTGCTCATTCGACGGTCCCCACCTGTGCCTTCAGAACCTTCCAGACCAGGAGCCGGGCTACGACGTTGACCGAGAGCGAGATGATGAGGAGCACAAGGGCGGCCTCGAAGATCGCCGATAGCTCGATGGGGCCGCCCGTCTCGGACAGGAATTCGTTCGCTACAAGGCTGGCAATCGACGCTCCCTGAGAGAAGAGCGAGGTCGGCACGACATTTGCGTTGCCGATCGTCATCGTAACCGCCATCGTCTCTCCGAGCGCACGTCCGAGGCCCAGTATGATCGCTCCAAAGATCCCCAACCGCGCGTACGGGATCGTGGCCCGACGGGTCGTTTCCCAATCGGTCGCCCCCAGACTGAGCGCCGCCTCCTGCTGGGCCTTGGGGACAGCGGCCATCGTCTCGCGGCTAATGGCGGATATTGTCGGAATCACCATGATGGCCAGGACCACGCCGGCCGTGAGGACGTCCTGTCCCGAAGCGGTCCCTCCGAACAGGCCGGTCCATCCCAGGTACTGCGCGAGCAGCGGGTCGACACTCTCTCGCATCCAGGGGACCACGACATACAACGCCCACAGCCCGAAGACCACCGAGGGGATCGCGGCGAGGAGCTCGATGACCAGCCCTACCGGACCCCGCATCCATGCGGGTGCTCGCGTGGTGATGAAGATCGCCGAACCCAGAGCGAGCGGCACCCCGATCAACAGCGCGAGCCCACTGGTGATCAGGGTCCCGGCAACGAACGGCACGACCCCGTAGACGTTCTTGAGGGGGTTCCAAGCGGAGGTCCAGAGGAACGAGGCCCCGAACGTGTGAATCGATAGCAGCGAGGAATAGTACAGAAGGACGACGATCAGCGCTACGAGAACGAGGACGAGGATGCCTCCGACCCCGGTCAGGACGGTGAACAGAACGTCGGCCCACCGCCGCCAGACCCGAGGAGGGGCCTTGGCAGCGGCGGGTCGGAATGGGTTCGCCACAGGTACCTAGCGCCCGTGACCGCGACCGTCCCTGTTCCCCTCTACGTGCACATCGTCGGGGCCTGCCCGTTGAACGTGATCGAGGCCAGCGTCGTCAGGTCGGCCGCGATGATGTTCGCCGGTAGTGGCACGTAGTACAGCTGGGCGGAGTAGCTCTGTCCCACCGTCAGGATCCAATGGATCCAGTTCACGAGGCTGTCCGCCTGGGTCTGAGAGTACGTGGAGTATGCCCCGTTCAAGTTCTGGTAGACGAACACGTAGGTGAGCGAGCTGATCGGATAGTCCGTCGCTCCGGGGGCGTTGAGTACCGACACGTTGTACCAGCTAGCCGTCCCCGCGGGCAGGGTGGGGTTCGCATCCTTGATAGCCGACGCCGTGTCGTTCACGGTCGCATAGATGAAGTGCCCGCTCGGGTTCTGAACGAGCCCGGCCGTTACCCCGCCCGTGGTCAGGGCGTAGTTCAGATCCACGTAACCGAGCGAATCCGGGGCGTTCTTCACGTAGCCCGCGATCCCTGCGTTCCCCGACTCGGCGGTACCGGTGGGCCAGACGACCGCCGTACCCCTGCCGACCTGGCTCGCCCACTGGGAGCTCTCCAACGAGAGGAAGCTCGTCCAGATGAACGTGGTTCCGCTCCCATCCGCCCGATGGACGACACCAATCGTTGCTGTCGGGAGGTGCGCCGTCGGGTTGAGACCTTGAAGGACGGAGTTGTTCCAGTTGGTGATCTGGCCGAGGTAGATCTGTGCCAAGAGGGCCCCAGTGAAATCGAGACTCCCAACCCCGGGAAGGTTGTAGATGGGTACCACCGCGCCTGCCGACTCCGGGATGGTCACCAGGCCGGGTGCCGCGGAGGTCTGGGTCGGGTTGAGCGGCGCGTCGCTCGCCCCAAAATCGACCGTCTTCGCCGCGATATCGTTGATCCCAGCACCGCTACCGACCGACTGGTAGTTCACGGTCCCATAGTTGGAACTCACCGCTGCGTACTGCGTGGCCCAGTCGAACATGAGGGGAGCGACAAGCGTCGACCCCGCTCCTTTCAGACCGGCGCTGCAGTTCCCCGTCTTGTTGCCCGAGCCCGAGCTGAACCAGCCCGCGGCGGCCCCAACGGCCACTACAACGACCACTACGACTACAACCGCGATTACGCCGTACAAGGCCCCTCGGTTTCGACCCTTCCGGTGCAACTGCGGCGTGTTCGGCCCACTCGACGTCCCTGGCTCTCCGCTCATCTCGCTTCGATTCCTCCTTCGTTTTTCATGGCAAGGAAACAGGTCCGACCAACCCCACCTGGGGTATCGGACGATGGACACTCGTGCCGGAGTGATCGATGAGGACCTCTGCGAGGTCCTGGCCGTACGCCACCGTTCGTTCGAGCGAGTGAAGCATCCAGCTCAGCGGTACGATCGCCGCCGGGGAGTGCCCCTCGACCGGATCGCGGACGGGGATCAGCCGGTCGACGAGGGTGCGTGAGGTCTCGCGGAGCGCCCCGCCGAGGTCGATCGACGCGTTCGCGAGGGAGGTGCTATTGCGGGACACCAAGTCCAGAACCGAGCTGACGTACTCCAACGCCCGGTGGTGGAGGTCCGAGACGAGCGCGAGTTGCGTGTCGGACGGACGCGTTGCGCGCCACCGAGCACCGTTCACTCCGATGAGGACCGCGTGATCCGCGATCCGTTCGAGAGATCGGGCCGCTTCGAGCCACCCGAGGGCGTCCAGACGAGACCCACCCCCGAGCTTCCCGATCCGGATGGAGCGCTCCACGGACCGGTGAACCTCCCACATGGCCCGATCGACCGGATCGTCCAGGGCCTCCCACTCGCCCTCGGAGAGGCCGGAGAATCGGGCGTCTCCCGCGTGGGCCAGTAGTTCGAGCGTCAGTTCACCCAAGTGTTCGGCAAGAGCCGGGAGTTCGGAGGGCGAAGGATCTCCCAAGTTCCACAGAACGAGACGGTCCCGGCGTTCCTCGCAGGCGGGGTACCCGCCGATGCGACCGACAAACGTAACGACTACGGACCGGGCCGCCGCCCGGTTCCCTCCCCGCAGGAGCACGACGATCTCGTCCGCCCCCGACAGGTACGCCCCCACCAGCTCCCGGAAGAAATGCTCCGGGAGGAAGTCCTCGACCAGGTCGATCGTTCGCGACGTGAACACGACCGGAATGTCCGAGAACGTCTCCTCCTCGATCGGCGAATCTGGCGGCATGGCGGGGCCCCTCGGTGCCACGCGTCGGCGCACACCGTCCCCCGTCTTCGACCCTTGTGTCATCGGTTCGACCACCTCGCCTGGGGGTATATAGTAATCCCATTTACTCTACACTTTATTCCATATCACTATATTCTGACCGGACCCGACGATAGTACACCGTAGCGTCGACCGCCAGGCTTTTGAACCGACGTTCACCCCCCTGGGGTCCGACCGGCCCCCACGTCAGCGGGAGAAGAGCTCGCGCTCCGCGGCCCGCATCTCGGCCGGATCGCGGCGGCCCCTGTACGCGTCGAATCGGGTCCGGTTCACCTCGAAAAAGCTTCTTCCGCCGGCGAATCCCTCCAGGAGCCGAATCGACGCGGTTTCGTACCCGACCACGAACAGGGCCGCCGCGAGCGCCTCCGCGGTGTTCAACTCCCCGATCCGCCCGAAGTGTTGGGGGTTGGTGGCCATCAAGTACGGGAGGCGTCGATGCCCGGAGCGTTTCGATTCCAGCGCCGGTGACGCTAGGTACGCCCCGCGCTCTCCCAAGAGATTCCACGAGCAGTCAACGCCGAGGATCCCGCCCCGCGCGGCCGTGGCCCGGTCGCGCGCGCTCAGCGGATCGGGGGCGAACGGGTCGAGGACGACCGGTGGGGGTCGGATCGCGCGTTGGACCGGAGCGGGGCGGACCAGGCCGTGGCGCAGGAGGCGGCGCCCGGTGCACGCTCGGGGGTGATCGTCCCCGATCACGAGCAGCCAGAGCGGCGGGGTCCCGTCAGCTGGGGGGTTGGGCATACGCTCGGAAGATCTCATGCAGCTCGCGGGTGATCGCCAGCGCGTCCGGTTTCGACCGTTGCCAGAGGTTCCGACCGAAGATGATCCCCGTCGCGCCGGCGTCCATCGACGCCCGGACCTTCCGCAGGAGTTCTGCGTCCGAGATCTTCTCCCCTCCGGAGACCAGGACCATCGCCCGCCCGGCACTCTGGACGACCTTGCGGAACGCGGCCTCGGCGGGGAGGTTCAGGGTGTTGTAGGGAGGGGGACTGTCCTTGTCCTTCTCGGAACGGACGGGGAAGTTCACCTTGACGACATCCGCCCCGAGCTCGAGGGCGGTCCGCGCGGCATAGTCGATGGCGTAGAGGCTCTCCTTGCCGCCCTTCTTCGCCACCGCTTCTCCCCGCGGGTACGCCCAGACGATGACCGGCATGCCGAAGCGGTCGGCGTCGGCCCGGACCTGCTGGAACTGTTGGAAGTCCCGATCCTGCGCGGGCGAGCCGACGTAGATGGTGTAGCCCACCGCGTCGGCCCCGAGGCGGACGGCGTCCTCGACCGTCCCCGTCAGGGGGCTGAACGCCTCCGGGTCCGGGGGGATGTTGGTCTTCCCGTTCAGCTTCAGGATCAGGGGCACGTCCCCGGCATACTCGCCGAAGTGCCGCTGGGCGAGGCCGATGTGCAACGCGATCGCGCTGAACTTTCCCTCCGTGGCCAGTCGGAACTGGTAGTCGGGGTCCTGCGAGGCCGGGTTGTCGAAGAAGTCGACAGGCCCGTGCTCGAGGCCCTGGTCGATGGGGAGCACGAGCATCGTCCCCCCACCGGGGCCGTAGGTGTAGAGCATGCGCTTCAGGCGCGCTCGCTTTCCGGCCGATAGGTGGAGTCGAGCGAACGGGAACCGCACGATCCGCCCCGGCGCACCGGTGGAGCCGGATCCCGTCCCGGGGGGTTCGGTGCGGGAGGCACGGCCCTCAGGTCCGGACATCGTTGCACCCCTCGTAACGGAGCACAGGGCAGCGCGATTTAACGGTTGGTCCCGGCTCGTCTCGAGGCGCCCCCCCGACCGCAGGCGGGGCGCACCCTCATAATCGGGCCGGCCTTGCGGAAAGTACCGGTCAGTCGGAGGACCCGCCGGCCTAGGATGCGACCGCAGGTCATCATCGTCGGAACGATCGTCCTGAACGCCGTCCTCTTCGGGGCCAACCTGTACGTTGCGGTGCCCAGCGGGAGCCGGGCGGTGCTCTCGCAGGCGATCTATTCGATCACCGACCTGGTCGGTGCGTTGTTGCTGCTCTGGGGCTCCTATGCCGCCCAACGGCGACCCACGCACGAACATCCGTTCGGATTCGGGAAGGAACGGTTCTTCTGGGCGTTCGTCGCCTCCCTCGTGACGTTCAGCGCCGCAGGGCTGCTCGTGCTCGTCACCGGGATCGACCAGATCCTCTCGCCGGGTCCGATCACCGACATCACCGCCTCGTTGGCCGTCGTGGGGCTCTCGATCCTCGGGAGCCTCGGAGGGATCCTCATCACCCTGCGGGAGCTCCGGGTCTCCCGCGAGACCGTCGCGACCCTGATGGAGTCCTCCCATCTGGGCCTGAAGTCGATCTTCTACCAAGATCTCGTCAGCGTCGGCGGTAGCGTCGTGGCGTTCAGCGGGATCCTGGTGGTGGCGTGGTTCCACACCAACATCGCGGACGGCATCGCGGCCGCGATCGTGGGGACGATGCTGATCGGTACCGGCTTTGTGCTCACGGCCGAGAGCCGGGAGCTGCTCATCGGCAAGTCGATCCCCCCCGACGTCGCACGGGCGATCCTCGGCTTCGTCGAGCGCGACGCCTCGGTCCAGAAGGTCCGGGGGCTGCAGTCGATGATGCTGGGGCCGGACGACGTGCTGATCGCGCTGCGGGTCAACTTCCCGGACGGGATGACCACCGACCAGATCGAGGCGGCGATCGATCGCCTCTCCTTGGGGCTTCGGCAGACCTACCCTCAGCTCCGCCACATCGTCATCGAGCCGGAGTCGTAATCCCTATCGTGCCCGCCCGGATCCGGTGCCACCGCACCAGGGTCAGCGCGACGAGGGTGGTCGAGATCCCCGCGAAGAAGAGGTCGATACCGACCGTACCGAGCTGGGCGTAGAGCGTGGTCGATAGGACGAGACCGAGGACCATCCCGAGCGAGATCGTCAGCGTATAGATCGCCATCGTCGTCGCCCGGCTGATCGATTCGCTCAGATCGGCCAACGCGGCCAGGGCGGCCGGGCCGTAGGCGAGCGCCCCGACGATCCCGATCCCCGCGAGCGCGAGGAGCACGGGGAGGGCCCCGTAGCTCGCGATCAGGCCCGCGGCGACCATCACGAGGACGAAGCCGGCGGTTCCCACCCCGAGGAGCCTCATCCGCCCGACCCGGTCCGACAGGCCCCCGAAGAACGGCTGCGTGAGGACCAGGAGGAGGCCACCTCCCCCGATCAATACCGCGAGGTAGATCGGCGGGATCCCGACGGCGCCCGAGCTGGACCCGAGAAACGCGAGGGCAGTTCCGATCAGCATGTAGATCACGAGCCAGGGCAGCGTCACGAGCCACACGTCCGGGCGTCGGAGGGCTCCGGCCAGGAGCCGGCGCATCGTGGATGGGCGAGGGGTGAACCTCGGGCGGTGCCGGACCGCGAGCATCACGAACAGAACCCCCGCCGCCAGGACCGCCGCGCTGAGCAGGAACGTCGCCCCCAGTTCGGAGTTCGGCACCGCGGCGAGCGCGGCGAACCCGAAAGCGAACCCGAGCACCCAGCCCGAAAGGTTCATCGCGTCAAAGCGGCCCATCTCCAAGCCCCGCTCCTCCGCCCCCGACGCGTCGGCTACGAGGGCGAGGCTGGCCGCCAGGATCGCGCCGCTCGCCACCCCGAAGAGCAGGTTGATCGCACCGAGCGTGACCGCGTTGCGGGTCGTCGAGACGAGGGCGGTGAGGACCGAGGCCGCCGCCATGCCCGAGACCAGCACCCGCCAACGCCCCCAGCGGTCCGCAGCGACCCCCGCGAAGAGCACCGTCGTGAACTCCCCGATCGGGCTCATCGCGATGACGATGCCCACCGTTCCGATCGCGGCGCCCCCGATCCCCTGGGACTCCCCGAGGAGATAGCTCGCGAAGATCGCGGTGGTGATCCCGAAGGCGAACCGGATGACGAACGTCGCACCGAAGACCGCAAGCAGCGGCCGGCCCACGCGCCCGGTCGTCCCGGAAGGAGTCGCGGCGCTCACGAGGCTACTGCGACGCTGCCGGTCGCTCGATGAGCTCGATCCACACGTCGTTGGGGTCGAGGATGAAGGCGATCCGGCCCGTGCCCCCCTGCAGGCGGTACGGTTCCTTCGCGACGCGCACTCCCATCGACCGGGCCCGGGCGAGGAACGGGTCGAGCTCGGGGACCTGGAAGGCGAGGTGGTCGAGCTGCTCTCCGGGATCGATCGCGTTCTTCCCCTCCCAGTGCGTGAGCTCGATGCGCGCGTCGCTGAGCGGATCGCGCACGAAGGCGATCTCGGCGTGGTTCTCGGGGATCGGCCGCCGCCGCTCGAACTCGAGCCCGAGCACGTCGGTATAGAACGCCAGGCTCTCGTCCATGTCCCGCACCGTGATCGATGTGTGGAGGAAGCGCATGATCTCGGAGAGCCCGGAGCGCGCGCCGCGTATCAAAGGTTGGCGCTCATCCGTGGGCGAAGACGACACGGACCGGGCTCGAACCGGCGGGCCAATTCGACTCGAACCGAACGAAACCGACGCGCTCGAACTGCACGATATCTCTCGGGG
>JBEKEW010000016.1:0-16736 GCA_050013635.1 Thermoplasmata archaeon
CGCTCGATGTGGGGTGCGGGACCGGATCCCTCTCCGAACGGGTTCTCGCGCGGTGTCCGAAGGGCCGGCTCGTAGCGATCGATCACGATCCGGTGCTGCTCGCGATCGGCCGACATGGCCTGGGGTCGGTCGGCGGCCGCCTCACGTGGGTCGATGCCGACCTGCGGGCCTCCGACTGGGACCGATCGTTGCCCGCGGGACGCTTCGACGCGGCGGTTTCGACGACGGCGCTTCACTGGCTGCACCCGGCCGAGCTGCGACGCTTCTACCGAGGCCTCGCGCGCCGACTACGGCCCGGGGCGATCTTCCTGGATGGGGACAGCCTCCCGGCTCGTCCCGGGAGCCGGAGCCGCATCGTGCGACTCGCCCGAGAGATCCGGCATCGGCGGGCCCGGGATCCCGGACGCGAGGGGGCCAAGCCCTGGTCCGCGTGGTGGCGGGACGTCTCCAGGGAGCCGGGCCTGGCGACCGAGTGGGCGGAGCACCAGCGTCGCTACCCCCACGCGCACGGGAACGATCCGTCGTCGGGGCTCGTGCTCCACCGCCGCGCACTCCGGGCCGCCGGCTTTCGCGAGGTTGGGGTCCTGTGGCAGGACCTCGACGATCGGGTCCTGGTCGCCATTCGCTAGCCCGACCCGGGGGTGCCGGACGTGTCCGGTAACGTTTATGGGAGTGGTGTCGGCTCTCGGGGACGAGGGATGCGGGCCCCGACACCATGAACGACCTCGGCTTCTTCGCGGCCGTCGTCGCCAGCGTCTTCGTGGTCGTCGACCCGATCGGAACGCTGCCGTTCTTCGTCGGCCTGACCAGCGAGTTCTCCCCATCCGATCGTGAGAAGATCCTCCAGCGGTCGATCGTGATCTTCGCCGGGATCCTGGTCGCGTTCACCCTGGTCGGTCGGTTCCTGTTCCAGGCGTACGGCTTCGGATTCCCGGCGTTCGAGATCGCGGGAGGGATCCTGCTGTTCATCATCGCCTACGACATGCTCCGGGGCGAGATCGGCCCCATGAAGCTCACCCACGCCGACCAGGCGGGTGCGGCGGCCCAGCGGGACGAGATCGCGGTGTTCCCGATCGCGATCCCGCTGCTCGCGGGCCCGGGTGCGATCTCGACGGTGATGATCTACGAATCGAGCGCGTCGAGCGACACGCTCGGGATCTCGGTTACGTTCATCGCGATCGTGATCGTGGCGATAGCTACATTCCTGATCTTCCGGTACGGCCAGGTGATCCTCCGAGGCCTCGGGCGGGTCGGGGTCATGGCGATGACCCGGATCTTCGGACTCCTCCTCGCGGCCGTGGCGATCCAGTTCGTCCTGAACGGCGCGATCGCGATCGCCCCACAGTTGTAGGGCGCGGGCACCCTCCTCCGCGTAACGGCGCCGGGTCCAGGTGGGCCCTCCCGGGGCCCCGGCTCCGCATCCCAGCAGCGGGGTGATCGCGCCGTTCACTGGGAAGGCTCGAGCCCGGCCCGCCGGTCGGTCACGATCGGGTCGAACCGGCCCGATGCGGGCGGGTGGTGGCCCCCGTCGAGTGGACCAAGATCAGCGGAACCTTGGTTCGACGGGCCACCGAAACCGAGACGCTTCCGAGGAGGATCCGCCGAGCCCCGGTGCGCCCCCGCGTTCCCACTACGATCAGGTCGGGCGGCCACTCCCATGTGCAGCGCAGGGTCTCTGCCACGGCCGGTGGAAGGGGAGCTTCATCCTCTGCGTGCCGGCCACCGACGCAGGGGGATGAAGGCAGCGCTTTCCCCGCTCTACTAGGATCGCGACCGCCGCTTCGTGGGGCGTGCCCTGCGTCGGGGCGGGGCCTGGGAGGAGCGGTTCGCGTGGGCCGCTCGCGGGACGGTCGGCTTCGAGCGGCGCGCCGCGAGCTGCTTACGCGTCATCTCGAGGATCGCGCCCGAAGGGGAGCTCGGGTTCGACGCCCCGGACCACGCCTTCTCGCCGGCTCGGATCGCGACGGAGAGATCGTTCTCCGCGGGGGGGAAGCCACATTCGTACGCGTCGGTGTAGGCGCAGTACGGGTTGAAGGCCGCGTTGAAGTCGAGATCGTACCGGTCGTCCTCGGTGAGGGTGAAGGTGAGGTATCGTCCTGGCCCGTAGCTCTCCTTCCCGCTGGTCAAGTCTCGGAACGGAACGAAGACGCTCGTGCCCACTCCTTCTCCCGCGTGGTAGACACGGAGGTGGTGCTTCTGGCCCTCCACGATGAAGACGAGATCCCCGAGGTAGCGCATGACCGCCGAGCCGTCCCGGTTCGTCCGCAGGAACGCCTCCTCGGGGGTCGTGCGGCGGCTCAGACGCGCCGGTACGCGGAACTTCGGATCGACGGGGAAGTAGTTCAGGGGGTGGAACGGGATGCGCTCGGCGACGAACGGCGATTCGGTGTGCCGGGCCATGAACTCGTCCTTGAGCGCCCGCTCCTCCTCGAGCGCTTGGCGCCACTCGCTCTGGGAGCCGGACATGGCGGGGGGTCGACCGGTCCTCCCGCTTAACGGTTCGCGGGGGTCCTTAGGCGTAACCGAACTGGCGCTTCGCGAACTCGCTCATTCGGTCCGGCGTCCACGGGGGATCCCAGATCATGTCGACCTTCGCCGAATGAACGCCGGGGACCTTCTCCATCGCGGACTTGATCTCGTCGGCCAGGATCCCGGCGACCGGGCAGCCCGGAGCGGTCAGGGTCATCGTAAGGACGACGTCGTCGCCCGTCCAGTTGAACCCATAGATGAGCCCGAGGTCGACGATGTTCATCGGGATCTCGGGGTCGTAGATCTTCTTCAGTTCGGTCATGAGCCCCGCCTCGCGTTCGGCATACGCTCCGCCCTGCCCGGTCACTCCCGCGGGAACCGCGGGCACCGGGATCGCTGGGGCCACGGCAGCGGCGGTCGGGACCGGTACGTCTTCGGACATATGGTCAGCACATCGGCTCAGCCCGTATTTGGGGTACTCGTTGTCACCGTCGGCGGATGATCCTGCTACGGGTCCCGTGTTGGCCGAAGTTGCGGGGAAAAGGGGACGGGAGATGATCCTTCTGCAGTATCTCGATGTAGGGGCTGTACCGAAAGAAGCGGTTCCTCTTCTGTCCGGTTACCTGTGTCAAGAGGCCCATCGTGACAAAATCACGTACGAGAGTGTTGGCGGGTGGATACGTCGTCCCGATCACCTTGGCCACTTCGCCGACGGAGATGACCGGCTGATGGAACAAGCGCTCCAGCAGTTGGAGACCTCGCCCGGATCGGATGCCTAAGGTCCTTCCGATCTGGACCTCGTGCTCGGTCTTCATGCTCAGGATGGCGCGAGCCGTACCCGCCGCCTGGATCGAGGTCTCCCGAACGCCGTTCAAGAAGAACTCCACCCAGCCTTCCCAATCCCCATCGTCCCGCACCCGCTGAAGTCGGCGTGCGTACTCGTCCCGGTGCTTGAGGAAGAAGTAGGAGAGATACAGGACGGGCCGGCGAACCGCACCGCAGTCGGTGAGAAGAAGGACAACGAGGAGCCGCCCCATCCGGCCGTTTCCGTCCAAGAACGGGTGGATGGTTTCGAACTGGGAATGGACGAGTGCGGCTCGAAGCAATGGTGGCTCGAGGGAATCGGTCTGAATGTACACGACCAGCTCGTTCAGGAGCTGGCGAGTCTCCTCGGGCGGGGGTGGAACAAAGTCCGCGGTGGCGGGGCTGCTCCCCGCGGGCCCAATCCAGTTCTGTCGGACCTTGAGGGTGCCCGGTTGTCCGGACTGCCCACGTACCTTGTTGAGGAGGTGCTTGTGAGTATCTTGGAGAAGACGCACGGTGATCCGTTCCCCTTCACGGATGCGGGTTACGGCGCGATTCAGTGCACGAACGTAGTTGGCCACTTCACGAACGTCGCGGGGATACGCCGGCCTCTCCGCTCCCGCTTCATAGTCTAGCAAATCGACGAGGCTCGATTGCGTGCCCTCAATCTGACTCGACAGCACGGCCTCTTTTCGGACGTAGCTGTACACGAAGAAGTCGGGATCGGGGAGGATCTCGGCGGCCCCGTCCAGGCGACCCATCTCGATCGATGCGGCGGAAAGGAGGCCGAGGAGTCTTGATGAGAAGTGGAGCGGCGGGTCGGGAGGCAGTGGTTTCGGATGAAAGGCACGATAGCCCTCCCGGGTGGAAGAGTAATCACCGGCCCGTCCGGGGTAGTACGGCTCGATGGGCTTCATCTTTAACAGCCGCTCATCTCGGCCGCTTATTAAACACAATGCCTCAAATGTATAATTGTTTTCTTATACCCGATACGTTGGCGAACGAGAAGGCGACACGGGCCCGGCGCCCAAGGGCAACGCGGTCCGATCGCCGGACCCGCGTCCTGTCCACGCACCCGAACCCTCGACCCCGGGGGCCTTGGTGGAAGCGGCGATGGAACCCGTTAAGGACCCGCCCCTCGTGGAGCGGTCGATGAAGGATGTCCACGCGATGGCACCCACCCACGGACACTACGAACTCCGCGAGGTCGGCGTCACCGGGATTCGGAAGCCGATCCACGTGATCCGCGATGGGCAGGACCACGTACTGAGCGCGAGCTTCAGTGTCGCGGTCGATCTGCCCGCCCATCGAAAGGGATCCGACCTCTCCCGCAACGCCGAGCTCCTCGCCGAGATCGTCGACTGGACGGCCCAGAAGCCGGTCGAGAGCTTCGAGGCGGCCTGTGCGAAGATCGCCGAGGAACTCCTGGTCCGGCACCCGTACGCGAACGACGCGACCGTCAAGGCGGACGCCGAGTTCTTCCTGCGGAAGGGGATCGCTCCCGGACGGGAGAGCTACGAGGATTACACGATCCTGGCCGAGACGCGGGCCCACCGCGAAGCGGACGGGAAGGTCACGTTGGTCCGGGGCATCGGCGCCGAAGCGGTCGGCATGACCGCGTGTCCTTGCGCGATGGAGACGTGCCGCGCGCGCCTCACCGCGGAGTACCCGCTGCTCGCGGATCCGTCGCTCCAAAGCCTGCCGATGATCACCCACAACCAGCGCAACCGCACGCGCCTCCTGTTCGAGCTTCCTCCCGGGGTCCAGGTCGACGCGACGCATCTTCTCGAGGCGATCGAGCATGCCCAATCGTCGCCGACGTACGCGATCCTGAAGCGGGGCGATGAGGCCCAATTGGTCCTGAACGCGCACCGCAACCCGAAGTTCGTCGAGGACGTGATGCGCGATCTGCTCGCCGATCTACCCGTTCGCTTCCCGCACATCCCCGACCCGGTCGTGGTCCGCGTGGCGACGGTCAGCGAGGAGTCGATCCACAAGTACAACGTCGAATCATCGCACGAGACGACGTTCGGCGAACTGCGCCGGCCTTCGGAGAAGTAGGTCGGCCTCGCGAGGGAGCCGTGTACCCGGCGGTCGATGCGATCCGACGACGTCCCGGTCGTTCGGCCCTCGCGTCGCTTGGGATCGGGCTCGCCGCCGCGCTGGTCGTCCTCCTCCTCGCGCTCTCCTCGGGGATCCAGACGAGCTCAACGCAGCTCGCGGCCGCGAGTGGGATCGATCTCCTCTCCACGAGCGCGAACACGAGCCTCTCTTCCTCCACGTTCCCACCGATCCCGCAGTCCCACCCGCTCGCGAGCGAGATCCCTGCGAACGATTCGAACGTGGAGGTCGCGAGCCCGTGGCTGGTGAGCGACCTCGTGTTCGGGAACGCCTCGCTGTGGGCGGCGGCCAACGACTCCCCGAACGGCAGCGCCATACCCGCTGCGTGGGCCCTCACCGGCTCCGGATCGGTCGGCTGGATCCCCTCCGATAACACCGGTATCGAGGTCCCCACGTTGTACTCGGGCAGCGGGTTCACCTACCCGGGCGATCCGCACTATGCGAACGGAACGTACGACGGGCCGGTCACCGGCGAGGTCGTGCTCGATCAGGGTCTCGCATCGGTGATCCGCGTCGGCGTGGGCGACCTCGTGTGGACGAGCCCGTCGTCGGCCGCCGGGCCCGAACAGGTCGAGGGCTGGTATGCCCAGGCGACCGCGTTCCGGGTCGTCGGCGTATCGTCACCGTTCTGGCTTCTGCCGTCGGCGTTCCTCGGGTTCTTCTACCTCTCGGAGCTCCAGACGATGCTCGGGAGCGGCTCCGCGTCGGCCGACTACGCCTCGCTGATCCTGATCCACCTGTACGATGCGTCCAACCCCGGCGCCGACGCGGTCCGTATCGCCGCCGCGTTCCCCCAACTGAGCGTCTTCACGCTGCAGAGCATCCTCGGCGCGGTCCAGGGGGCGATCACGCTCTACCGGACCTTCGGCGAGATCGTGGGCGCGATCGGGCTCGTGGTCGCCGCCCTGTTCACCACGACCGTGGTTCTGATGTCCGTCGATGACCGCAGCCGCGAGATCGCCTTGCGACGAGCGATCGGGCATACCCGAGCCTCCGTCGGGTTGATGGTCGTCGAGGAGGCGGTGCTCCTGTCGCTGATCGGTCTCGCGATCGGGCTGCCGCTCGCCTTCCTGGCGACCGATCTGCTGAACGTTCTCCTGCTCCAGCGGCTGGGGGACCTTCCGACGGGGTTCTCGTTCGTCTCGTTCGACCTGGGGGTGATCGGGGCAGGCGTCGCCATCGTGGTGGGGATCGGCCTCGCCGCCGGCATCGCGCCGGCCGCCCGCGCGATGCAGCTGCCGATCGCCGAGGAGCTGCGAGCCCCATGAGGCGGATCCGCGGGCGAAGCCCCCTGCGCCACGCGCGGCTCCAACTCGTGCTGGCGTCCGTGGCGATCGCCGTAGCGGTCGCCCTTCCCGTGATCCTCGTCTCGGTCGGGGGCGGGGTCTCCGCGCACGAGATCGCCCAGCTCGAGCAATCCGGCTACGTCATCTCCGTTTCGGCGGCCGGGGTGCACGGGGTCTCCCAGTCCCACGCGCTCGTCCCGGAGTTCAACGCGATCGCGAGCGTCGCGGCGTCCTCGCCGGTCCTGAGCGTGCCGATCGACGTCTACCACGGCGGCCGAACACCGACCCCCGTCCTGGCCGAAGGGGTCATCCCCCAGGAGTTCACCCCGACCCTCGGACCGTCGGAAGCCGGGCTGTTCCCATCCCCGCTCCCGCTCGGGGATCCGACCGACATGATCCACTACGCGAACGGGACCTATACGGGTCCCGCCGTGTACGACGTCCTCATCTCGACCCCGTTCGCGGCCGCGAGCGGCGTCCGGCCCGGCCAGACGGTCGTGCTCTCTCCCACGACGAACGAGAGCGTGGGCATCTCCTACCACGTCACGGGAGCGTTCGGCGTCCCGTCGACCCTGCTCGGTCCGACGGGAGCGTTCGCGGTGATCGTTCCGCTCTCGGACCTCCAGGTGCTGACCGGGTTCGCGCGCACGAGCTCCACCCCGTCGGCCCTCCTCGATTCCTCCGACACCGTTCAGGTCGCGTTGAGCGGATCCGCCGAGAACGACCCGGCGCAGATCAACGCGGTCGCCGCGCACATCCAATCGCTCGTCCCGTACTACGGTGTCAGCACCCAGCTGCAGCAGGCCCAGCAGCTCCAGAACGCCGATGCGATCCTGACCGGCTTCTACCTCGCGCTCTCCTCGGTGGGGCTCGCGGTCGGGTTGATATTCCTCGCGATCGTTCTCATCCGGCGCGTCGAGTCGGACCGCCGCTCGATCGGCATCCGGCGCGCGCTCGGGCTCCCGCCCCGGTGGATCTCGGCCGACATCCTCGAACGGGGCCTCGCGCTCGCCGCGGCCGGGATCGTCGGGGGGACCGCGCTCGGGATCATCGTGATCTCGGTCCTGACGAGCTACGGTACGGGCGCCGTGCAGCAGGCCGCCTCGCTCACGGTCTACGACCCGGTCCTCCTCGCTTCGATCGCCGCCGGAGTGCTGGTGCTCGCGCTCGTGGCGAGTGGATTGGCCGCGCGCGCGGCGTTGCGCGTGGACATCGTGGAGGCGCTTCGATGATCGCGCCGAGCTCCCCACCCTCGATCGAGCTCGTGGGGGTCTGGAAACGGTACAGCCGCCTGTCCGTCCCGATCGATGCGCTCCGCGACGTTCGGTTGACCCTGCGACCCGGCGAACACATCAGCGTAGAAGGCCCGAGCGGATGCGGCAAGACGACCCTGATGAACCTGCTCGGCCTGCTCGACACCCCCACGGCGGGGGAGGTCCTATGGGATGGGCGCCCCGTCGGAGGGCGCTCCGAGCGGGAGCGCGCCCATCTGCGCCTGACGGGGATTGGGTTCATCTTTCAGCGGTTCTACCTCCTCCCGACGATGACCGCCCGTGAGAACGTCGAGCTCCCCTTGCGCGCCGCCGGCGTCGGCCGGTCCGAGCGCATTCGCCGGGCGGAGGAGCTCCTGGAGGAGGTCGGCCTCCAAACGCGCTCCGGATCGTTCCCGCACCAACTCTCGGGCGGCGAGGAGCAGCGGGTAGCGATCGCCCGGGCGCTTGCGAACCGGCCGGTGCTGTTGCTCGCGGACGAGCCGACCGGGGAGCTCGACAGTGCCGCGACCGAGAGCGTCCTCGCGCTGATCGAGACGGTCGGGGCCGCCGCCGGCGCCACGGTGGTCACGGTGACCCACAACCCCGAGGTCGCCGCCCGTTCCCACCGTCACATCACGATGCGGGACGGTCGGGTCATCGGCGACCGTCGAGAGGAGTGAACCGTGACGCGCATCGCCATCCTGCTCAACGACCGGTGCCACCCCAAGGAGTGTCAGTGGGAGTGCGCCGAGTACTGCCCCGTCAACCGGATGGGGCAGGCGTGCATCGTCGAGGGGCCCAACGGCAAGCCGATCATCTCCGAGTCGCTGTGCATCGGCTGCGGCATCTGTATCCACAAGTGTCCCTTCGATGCGATCAAGATACTGAACACGCCCGAGGCCGACGAGTCGGAGATCGTTCATCGGTACGGCTACAACGGGTTCCGTCTGTACCGCCTGCCGGCTCCCCCCGGGAGAGGGATCACGGGACTCCTCGGCCCGAACGGGACCGGCAAAACGACGGCGCTGAGGATCCTCGCGGGGGTGGAGGTCCCCAACCTCGGGGACTACACGAAGCCCCCCACGTGGGAGGCGGCTGTGGAACACTATCGCGGCACGGCCCTGCACGCGCACTTCCAGAGGATCGCGCGCGGACAGTTGCGGACGGCGGTGAAGCCCCAGTACGTGGACCGAATCGCCGACGATCCCGTCACCGTCCAGGAATACGTGGCGGCCGGCGGGGGGGAGGCCGCTCCGGCCCTTGATGCGGTCGGCCTGAGCGGTCGAGCGGACCGTCAGCTCTCCGAGCTCTCCGGCGGGGAACTCCAGCTCACCGCGATCGCCCGAACGCTCGCGACCGACGCCGATCTCTACTTGTTTGACGAACCGTCCGGGTACCTCGACATCGTGCATCGCCTCCAAATCGCGCGCACCCTCCATCGGCTCGGCGAACGGAAGAGCGTCCTCGTGATCGAGCACGACCTCGCGCTGCTCGACTACCTCGCCGACCAGGCCCATCTGCTGTACGGAGAGTCCGCGGCGTTCGGCGTCATCACCCGCGCGATGCCGATGCGTACCGCCATCAACACGTATCTGCACGGGTACCTGCGCGAAGAGAACGTTCGCTTCCGGACGGACCCGATCCGTTTCGTGGCGCATCCCCCGAAGCCGACGAGCCGCCTCGACACCGTGGTCGCCTTTTCCGCGCTCGAGAAGCGGTTCCCGCGGTTCCACCTCGCCGTCGGGGCCGGGAGCCTGGCGAAGGGGGAGACCGTCGGAGTCGTCGGACCGAACGCGACCGGGAAGACGACGTTCGTACGGATGCTCGCGGGAGCCGAGACGCCGACGCGCGGCACACCGCCGGCCTCGATCACCGTCAGCTACAAGCCGCAGTACCTGCGCGCAACGCACAAGGCGAGCCTGCGCGAGCGGATGGTCGCCCTCGCCTCCGATCCGACGTTCGATGCCTCGCTCTTCGAGCGCGAACTGGTTCCCGGCCTCCACCTCGACGAGGTCCTCGACGTGGCGCTCCCGGACCTGTCGGGAGGGGAGCTCCAACGTGCCGCCGTCGCGCTGGCCCTCGCGCGGCCCGCGAAGCTCTATCTCTTGGACGAACCGTCGGCGTACCTGGACGCCGACGAACGGATGTCGATGGCCCGCCTCATTCGTCGTCAGGTCGAGCGACAGGCCGTTTCGGCGCTGGTCGTCGACCACGATGTCTACTTCCTCGACATCGCGTGCGACGCGTTGATCGTGTTCTCTTCCCTCGAGGGAGGGTCGTCGGGGCGTGGGGAAGGGCCGTTCCCGATGCGCGAGGGGATGAACCGGCTTCTGCGCAGCATCGACATCACGTTCCGACGCGACGCGGAAACGCTACGGCCGCGGATCAACCAGGAAGGCTCGGCCCTCGACCGGGAGCAGCGATCGAGCGGCGAGTACTACTACGAACCCGCCGCCTGACGTGCGGGTTGTTCTTTTCGACGCGATCCATATCTTCTACCCAGATCGGTTCCAAACGGTCACGAGGCGCTCCATGGCGGCCGCCATCCGGGTCTCTTCGACCCCGATGTAGTACGCGGTGGTAGCCGGCGACGAGTGGCCGTAGATGGCCTGGATCTCCTCGATTGGCACCCCGGCATCGTGACTAATCCGTCCGAAGGACCGGCGCAAGGCGTACAACCCGACGTTCGCGACCCTCGCGCGCGCGAGGATCCGGCGCCCGTCGTGGTCGATGGCGTGGTAGGTCCCGGGGTATACCGGATCCTCTCCTCGCTTCACATCCATGAACGGAACCACCTCTACGTAGGCGAGCGGGTTGATCGGGATCCGAATCTGGAACCGCGTATCACAAAGGGCTATTAGCCCGAAACCCGTTCTAACGACCGATGGGCGAAGGCGACGTGGAAATCGTCCCCATCCGCCGCTCGATTCTGGAGGCCCTCCGGCTCCGTGATCCACAGGCGAGCTACGACGAGATCATTGCCGAGCTCCTGTGCGTTGCCCCTCCGGCGCCGTTCGTCCGCGAGATGGAGCGAAGGGCCAGCCAGGACCCCCTCGTCGAGGGGGAGGAGTTCCTGCATAAGCGGGGGCTCTGAGCCATCTTGTCCGCCCCGTGGCGACTCGCCCCTCAGGCCGGCCGTGACTTTGACGACCTGCCTATACCAATCCAGATTCAATTCTCCCATAGAATCCGGAGCATAGCCCGTCGACCTCCAATAGGCGACGAACCGGACGTGTCCGTACACCAGCTCCGAGGATCAGTACGCCTTTGGACGCTTCACGTGGGGGAGTACCGCGGCGTGTACTCGTGGGACGGGTCGGTCCTCGTATTCGTCGGCTTCGGCCGCAACCCGGAGATCTACAAGCGCTTCGGCTAGCCGCGTCCGTCAGAATCCTCTCCCGCGGCTCACGGGCGGAGGGTTCATAGAGGAAGTGGTTCGTCGCATTCGATGGAGCACCGGAGCAAGTGCGTTGGTACCTCTCAATCAGAGAGTTGGCGACTTCGCGGTCGGAGCAGACGGGCCAGATCCACGACGAAGAGGGCCGGGCTCTCGTCAGTCGACGAGTACCGCTACGAACCCGCGGCCTGACGTGCGCAGTGCTCTTGTTCGACGCTGAGCCCTCTTCCCTCTCGGTATGGACCGTGACGGGGACCCGCCGGTCTATGTCGGAGGCCATACGCGATTCCAAGTCTTGTTGAAGAGAATGAACCGCGCGTGACTACCGTTCGATCGGCTTCAGCCGCATGACACCACCCCCCGCTTCCGACCGCCTGCCAAGCGGAGTCGGCCTGAGGCTAACGTCACGCCCGGGACGTTCCATCTTGCAAACCGCGATCCCGGATTCCCTGGAGTTCGAGCTGCGCGGTGCGGCCAAACGCGGGCGAACCCAGAAGGCGCAGCACGCGTTCTGACTGACCCCGGTCGTGTTCGAGCAACACCAGTTCGCTCGCGATTCCCTCGTAAGGAACTCGCGACTTCTCGTTCGCCGCAAGGAGCAACACTCGCGGCAGGTGGGGTAGCACCGTTAGGAACCGGACCCTCGTGAACCGTTCCCCGAGAGCGAGTTGCATCACGTTGTGTACCTCCACTTGGGTATTGGCAGGCCCCTCCCCGGCCCCCCTCCAAGGAATGGTCGCTACACCGGGTACGAGCGCTCGCAACGTTTCGGACATCGGTTCGCTCTCACTCGGGCCCCCGACCTTCTGTAAGTACTCGGGGGGAGGGGAATAGCCGAGAACGACGGGCATCGGATGCGCTCGAAGCAGTGCCGCTGCGGCCTCGACGTTCAGTTGCCCCCCGCCGATCCGGCAATCCGGATGTTCGGCACCTCCCGGCAATGGATCCGGGGAGTGGCTTCGCCCATCGTAGACTTCGATATCAGAGGTCGGGACCCATCGCTTTCCGCGTCGTTGAATCCCCCGACCCAGGACGGCCAGAAGCTCGGACGAATCGGCCATGGGCCCACGCGCTCGAAGGAGGCGGTCGCTCAATAGGTCCGTGCCCGCAGGTTCCGTTTCCTTTCGGGTGCTGAACCTCGGTCGTTCCTCTCTGCCTCCGCCCTCGCGCAGGTCCTAACGGGCGCTCACGGTACATGGTCGGCTCGGGGGATCTTCGCGCGCATTGCGTCGGGCATCTCGACCGCCACGACCTCTCCCCGCGCCGTCACTTCGCTCCCTACGGACACCGTGATCTCGACGACCACCTTGCGACCGGTGACCGGACGAACCCGCCCTCGAAGGAGAAGCTCGGGGCCGAGGGGCGTCGGTCGAAGGTAGTCCACCCGGAGGGAGGCCGTGACGAACCGGTGGACCGGCAACGTGTCCATCTCCCGACCTTCCGAGCGGTAGGCTGCCGCAGCGGCCGTTCCGGTCCCATGACAGTCGACCAGGGAGGCGAGAAGACCTCCGTTCACCCATCCAGGAATCGCGATGTGGAACGGCTGGGGCGTGAACCGAGCTTCGCTGGTATCCCCCACCCAGAAGCTGCGGAGGTGGTGGCCACCCTCGTTCAATCTCCCGCACCCGAAGCAGTGGGCGAGCTCGTCCGGATAGTAGTCCTGAAAGGCCTTCATCGTCGCGGACGAGGGGTCGCTCCGTCATGAACTGTTCGCGTGCGGGTCGCGCTCCTCGCGTTCCTGCGGAGCCCTCGTTGGGCACACGACGGAGCACGAGCGGGGCGTGGATTCCTGTTGTCCGAACCGTCGAGGAGTAGGGTCTACCGGATGCCTTGGCGCCGCCGGACGCGCCCGGCGGAACGGTGCGCTCAAGAACCGGCGCGCTCCCGGTCCTCGGCGCAGCTCCCATCTCGCCGCGATCCGACGGGCGACCGGTGCGAGGTGTCCGTCGCCGCGATGGGCGCCCGTGCGCGGACGGTCCCGAGGGGCCCATCACGCAGGGCCGTTGGGCTTATTCCAACGGGACGTTCGGGAGGTCGCGCCATGGCGTCTTTCACCCGGCTCACCCTCGAGCAGATGGAGACGCTTAGCGAGATCATCTTTGGCCTGTCCATCACCTTCTCCGCGATCCAGTTCGCCTTCAATCCGCCCACGCACATCGTGGACATCCTCAGCCTGGTCGTCGAATTTGCCATCAGTTTCACGGTACTGGTCTGGATCATGATCACGTACATCCGGGTCATGCGGAACCTGCGCCATGACCGGGGAGCACCCGTTCTCCTGAACGTCGCGCTCCTCCTCTGCGCGACGGTAGAGCCGTATCTTCTCTACACGGTCTGGCTGGGGACCTTCCAGGCCCCCGCTCCTACGGCCGCCCAGCAACTGAGCGATCAGCTGGCCGCCGCGGCATGGGCGGTCGATGTCGGGATCATGCTGATCATCCTGGGGTTGCTAGCGGATCGGGCGCGCCGGGGGTCGGAGGGCGGCCCTGGGGACGAGTTTGCACAGGGTATCCGAAGCTACTCCCACTGGTTCTACGGCTGCGGCGTAGCCCTCGGGCTCACGGGGTTTCCCGTCTTCTGGGTGTTCCTCTATTCGGGATCCTTTGGAAATGCGACCACCGGGACAATCTCGCCCCTCATCCACCTCGCGCTGATCCTATGGATCCCCATCTTCATCGCGCTAGGCTACGGCGCGTACCACTACGGCCGCGCGATCGATCGTGCCTTGGAGAGGAAACCCATGCCTTCGCCTGCTACCGCCACGATGCCGAGGGATGCCGGCTGACCGGCGCGACCGCGCCCGGGACTGGGGGAGGTCGCGGTCACGCCCGCCCAGGCTCGGCGATCGGGCTCGACACCCCCGGTCTCGCCCTTTCGATGCGCTCGCGCGGGGGCCGGGCGAACCGCGGGTAGGTCCGGGTGTCATGGTCAGCGGTGGAAATACGGCCCACTTCGCGCCTACTTTTATGTACCGAACGAAGCGTCGGCCGCCGAGAATGAGCGCAGGCCGATCGTACCCATGGGCCGCGATAGTTGTCATCCTCGTCATGGTGGGAGCCTCGTTGGGCCTCCTGGGCCTCGTCACTGCCGGATCTCTTTCTCCGACCGGGTCGGGCGGAAGCACGGAAGCAGTAGCAGTCACTTCGAGCGTCCCGAGCGCTAGCCTTCCGAGCCTCTCCGCTTCTGCTGGCCCGTGGGTGTCCGGTCCCTCCTCCCCGTCGATCGACACCGCCGCGATCGGGTCTGCCCAAGCGGCCGCCGCGCGGGCGCTCGCGACCGGCGTCAACCCTCGGGAGATCTTCGTCCCTCGTCCATCGGCTACCGCGGCTCAGTTGACCGCTGCGGCGGAAGACGGCTACGTGACTCCCCTCTACCAATCCACGCCCGCACCGGTCGGGCTCGCGGAGTACGGCCTGAAAGCCGACCCGGCGGGCCACCTCCAGCCGTTCGTCCTGAACACGACCTCCGTTCGGGCGACGTTCGACCCGTCCGCCGACGGCGGACCGAACGCCACGTACCTGCTCGACAGCACCCCCGACGGATACGGGGTCCAGCTGAACGCGGTCGTGACCAATATCACCCTGTTCGATCACGACGGCTACGAATTCTGGACGCAGAACGTGATGGAGTTCTTCCCGTACACCGGAGCGATGCTCCTGACGACCAACGTCTGGAACTGGTCGAGTTCCTCGGAGTACCTCAGCCCCAATGTCTTCTACGCGCACGGGCCGAATGGGACCCAGGAAGGGTCCACATTCTACGTCTCGTCCGTCGGCCCCCTCCGGATCAGCTATCCGTTCAACCTCACTCTGACCATGGTCAGTAACGTGACCGGCGGACGCGACTCCGTCTACTTCTCAGCCAACGTGACCAGTCCGTCCGGTGACTACAATAGGCCCGACTACGACTACGTGATCTTCAACTCGCTCGGGACGGATGCCCCCGGACTTACCACCCCTTCGAACTACAGCGCGGACGGCTTCGGGTACAACCCGATCGGCGGAACGAACGACTTCGAACTGACGATCGGCGGTCCCGGCTCCGGGAGCCAGACGACGCTCCTAACCTCCAACGCGAGCGAGTCGCTCGACTACTGGAATGCCAGCACCGGTTCCTACCACGCGATTCCCTCTGCGTACACCTACGGTGATGAGACGGGGGAGACGTCGATCGGCGCGGCCATGTCCTGGGCGACCCGGCCCGATGGATCGCCGTACGGGATTATGACCACGGGGCCGTCGCTCCTGGGCGGCCTGTGGAATGCCAGCTCGCCGTCGGGGGGGCCGGGTCATCTTCAAGTCGTCGTCCGGCCCAGCAACGCCTTCGTGTTCATCGCCGACAAAGACAGTCTCCAGTCCCCGTTCAACGTCTCGGCACCCGAGTGGGCCCCCACTGTCAACACCGATTCGTTCACCCTGCCGAGCGGGGTGTACCAGATCTTCCTCGCCGAGTCCGACTACAACGAACGGAGCGTCACCGAGGTTGCGGTGACCGCGGGATCGTCGGCCCGCGTCACCGAGGACCTGACGTGGAACTCCTCGGAGGGGGTCTACACACCGCTGTGGGCATGGACCAACGCCCAGATCGCGAACCTCTCCACCTCGGGGAACGGCACCCAGGCCAATCCCTACCAGATCGTCAACCAACAGAACAGCCCGATCCTAGAACCGTTCGGGGCTCTCAATGACCTCGGTTTCCCGGTCTTCCCGGGGGTCTACTTCCTCCATACCACCGCGTACACCGAATTCGTGGATCCGCCCTCCTTGACGGCCCACGTGAGCACGAACAGTGGACACACCTTCCCGACGTACAATGACCTGCCCTGGTGGTTCTACGAGGACGCGAATGTCGCCATCACCGGCGCCCAGAACGTCTCGGGTTGGTTCGCCGCCACGGCCTCGGACTATCCCGCGGACTCCATCGCCCAATACCTCGCGTTCAACGTCATCGTCCTGAATTCGAGCGGCTTCCTCATCGCCCACGACGACTTCCAAACGGAGGCCCGCGGGCTCCTCCTCAGCGGCGGAACGGACAATGTCGTGTGGGGAAACACGTTCCTGCAGCTCAATCCGCCTTCCCCATCGTCCTACCTGGCACCGTTCTCGGAAGGGATGGCGGTCGTCGTACTGGAGACCGGTGACCTGGTCTACAACAATCTCTTCTCGAACAGCCCGATCACCGCGGCGAGCGGGTCCGCGGAACTGTACTTCCACCACCCGGTGGCGTACACGGATACCTGGAACATCACGCCCCAATCCGCATCCGAGGTCCACCGGGCGTCCAACTGGCCCGCCTACGCGCTGACCGGGAGCGTCATCGGGGGTACCATCCAGGGTGGGAACTTCTGGTGGGATTACGGCATGAAAGGCTCCGAATGGTTCCACTCCAATCCGTACGGCGTCCTCC
>JBEKEW010000017.1:0-16453 GCA_050013635.1 Thermoplasmata archaeon
CTGTTCGTCACCGACGATGCGAAGGAAGGGATCGCGTCCTACCTGGAAAAGCGGAAGCCCGGCTTTAAGGGGCACTGACCGATCGGACGTGCGGGAGGCCCGACGAGATGCACGCCGCGACCCCGCCCGGAACCGGGACCCCGACCGCGGCCAACGTCTCGAAGATCATCCAAGAAGGCGGGACCGTGGAACCCGTCCGGGAGATCCTCTGGGGGGCGTCCGCCGGAGTCCGCAAGTACGAGACCGGCGAGGAGCTTCCCGGGGACATGCGCACGCTCGTGATCCGGCTCATGGTCGTTCAGGCCGACACCGAGTTCGCCTCCGTCCAGCAGCACCGCCCGTGGCTCGACACGGCCCCGACGCTCGAGGACCGTTGGATCGAGGCCCGTATCGTCGCGGACGAGGCACGACATGGACTGCAGGCGTGTCGCGTCCTTCGTGATTTCGGCGAGGACGGCCAGAGGGACATCGACGAATTGCTGGCGAAGCGGGAGGGCGAGCACAAGCTGGACGCCTTCAACATGAAGTTCGAGCGGTGGAGCGATGTCGGCGCGTTCACCTGCCTCATCGACCGGGTGGGGGTCTACCAGATTCGTGCGTTCCAAGAATGCTCGTATGGACCGCTCGCCCGGGCGATGCCATTGATGCTCTCGGAAGAGCAGCTCCACCTCAACTTCGGGTTCAGCGTGCTGCGTCGCATGACGCAGTACGGGCCGAAGTACGCGGGCTCGAAGGAAGAGGCCCAGGCCGCGGTCAACAAGTGGTACCCCCGCGCGCTCGACATGTTCGGTCACTCCAACTCCGAGACCAGCCATCGGGCGATCGAGTACGGTCTCAAGCGCTGGACGAACGAGGAAGCGCGCGAGCGGTACATCCGGGAAGTCACCCCGCTCTTGACCTCGATCGGTCTCCAGGTCCCGCCCGCGGACTTCGACCGTCGCATCCACTAGGCGCGCCGTCGCCCACCGGGTCCGGGCCGGAGGACGAGGGTCCTCCGAACGCCGGGAATCCGTCCGAGCCGTCGGCGTACCGACGCGACGTCCGGGGCGAGGAGGAAGACGTGCAGGTGGGCCCCCGCATCGTGCGTGTACGCCGCGACGGGTCGATGGGCCTCGTCGTTCAGGGTGCGGACCTCCGCGATCACCGCTCGGGAAGAGGGCGTGAGGTAGTCGAGCGACGGCACCGTGGTCTCGCATACGTTCCGGAAGCTGTCGCACTCCTCCATCACGAGGGGGAAGAGCTCCGCCGCGTCCCGGTCCCGGATCGCACGGGCCATCTTCCGGGTGCGGGAGGGCAGTTCCCGCTGGCGTTGGGCGAAGTACGGCGAGGTCCGCACCGTGGTCTGCATCGCCTCGGACGAGCGGACGGACTTGGTCGGGGCCGCGTCGATGAGCAGGACGAGGTCCCTAAACGACGGCCAGTAGCGGGGGGGATGGAGCATGCGCGCGTAGCAATCCCTCCCGTCCGTGCGCGTACCGGCCCGCCACTCCACGAACCCTCCGAAGATCGATCGGGAGGCACTGCCCGAGCCGCACCGCGCGAGCTGCGATAGAGCACGCTCGCTCAGCTCGAGCCCCGCCGCGGCGGTGCTCGCGCCGGCGAGGGCCGCGAACCCGCTGGCGCTGCTGGCCATGCCGCTCGCGGTCGGGAAGTTGTTCGTGGAGCGGACGTCCGCGTGGGCCGCGATGCCTGCGGCGTCCCGGACGCGATCGAGGAAGTGGGAGACCGCGGAGAACGGTCCGCCGCTCTGGAGCGCTCCGTTGAGCACGAACCGATCCTGCGACCGCGACCGGTCGAACGATACCGTCGTGCGCGTCCGAAGCCGGTCGAGGGTGACCGAGAGCGACGAGTTGCACGGGAGGGCGAGCTCGGGGTCGCGGTTCCCCCAGTACTTCAGGAGCGCGATGTTGGGTGCGGCTTCGTACGTCGCCCGGCCCGGGATCGCCCTCGCCATGCGCTCGGCCACGAGCACGGCACGCAGTACTTATCCACCACGGCGCCTGGTTCACCCGATGGCGCGCCGCCCCGCAGTGCCGCGGCCCGTGGCGCACCGATCCCCCTCCGGCCTCACCGGCCCCCATCGCCGGGGGGGGTTCCACCAGGCCGTGGGCTTCCTCATCGACGCAGAGCGGTCCGGGGTCGGCTACTGTACGGTCGTCGGAAAGGTCGAAGGGCGGCACCTGAACATCAACGGGGCCGTCCACGGTGGGGTCTACGCGACGATCCTCGATACCGCGATGGGAGGGGGCGTCATCACGACCCTACGGCAGGGCGAAACGGCGGCCACGGCCTCCCTCTACGTGGAGTTCCTCCGCGCGGCCGGAAAGGATGCGGTCCTTCGGGCCCGCGGGGACGTGCTCCGCCGTGGCCGACACCTCGCGTTCGTTGAAGGGAATCTGTACGACGGTGAGGGACACCGACTGAGCCAGGCGCACGGCACGTGGTACATCTGGTCGGCGGACGAGCCCCCGTCCGCCCGTCGGCGGGGCGTTACGCGGCCTTCCGACCGATCCGGTGCGCGAAGTTCTCCGCGATCGTGAGCATCTCGAGGCCTTTCGCGGCCCCGCGCGCTCCCTCGGGGAACGGAGTGGTCCCGAAGAACGCGCGGACCTCGGCGGCCCGTCCGAGCCCCAGCAGAGGGACCAGCGGGTAGAGGATCTCGGGGAGGAACCCGGTTCCGTGGAAGAAGTCGTTGAGCTCCGCGACGTGCGCCCGCAGCCACTTCCACGTGACGTCCCGCGAGTCGGGGTTGGCGCCGGCGGTGATGACGACGGTCCAGACGTGACCGCGATTGATCTCCCCCGCGAGAGCGCGATCGAGGGTCGCCTGCACCAACATCGGATCGGCGCTCCAGGCCAGCGCGTTCTCAAGACGGGACGCCTCCCCCTCGGGGGGGTTCTGCGCGAGCCGTTGGCGGATCTCCCGCTGCGCGACCGCCCCTTCGGTGCGTGCGCGTCCGATCGCCACGGCGCCCCGGAGGTCGGGGTCGAGCCGTTCCCAGTCGCCGAACTGCTCGGAGAGCTCGCGCGCGAACCCCCGGTCCATTGCGCTCCGCGTCAGCGAGACCTGCTCGCGCAGCACCCCCGTTCCGATCGGCTCCCCGGGTTGGGAGCGCGGGCCGATCCGTCGGAACTGATCGGCCAGGAAGGAGCGGGCCAGATCGCTGACGTCCACCGCATCCGGGGCGAACCGCCCGAAGGTGCGCAACGAGCCGACGACGGAGCCGACGACCGGATAGTCGGCGCAGTCGGAAAGGGCCCGGGCGAACCGCGCGAACGTATCGAAGGGGACCTCGCCGGAGAGGACGAACGCATAGAGGTCCTCCATGACGATCCATTTCTCGGCCTTCGTCCGCCGAGGGAACGTGGCGAGGAGTTGCTCGTACAGCGCCGGTTCGTAAAGGACCCGGTAGAACCCCACCGCTCCGGGGTTGAGGTGAACGGAAGCGTTCTCGGGCATCGGGACGATCTGCCGAGCGGCGTCGAGGCGTACCCGCTCCGTACGTCCATCCACGTCGATCACCATCGGGATCTTCCACACGGCCGGTTCGTGGACACCGTCAAGGCGGTACCGGCGTTGACGCAATTCCAGGCCGCCCGAGACCCGGCGAGCCGCTACCACCGGTAGGCCGGGGCGCTCGATCCACGGACCGAGGATCTCGGGGATCGGCTGCTGCGAGGCGCGGCCGAGCGCTTCCCAGAGGTCCCCGGTGCGCGCGTTCTGCCAGCGATGGCGCGTGAGGTAGTCCGTGACCCCGCGCCGGAACGTCTCCTCACCGAGGTACCCCTCGATCATGCGGAGGACGCTCGCTCCCTTTCCGTAGCTGATCGCCGGGTCGAAGATCTGGTTGATCTCGTCCGGTTGGGTGACCGGGACGCTGACCGGTACCGTGGAAGCGAGGGAGTCGCTCCTCAGGCCGGGCCCCATGAAGATCGTAAAGAACTCGTTGATCGCCTGCAATTCGGGATCGAGCCGGTCGACCATCTTGAGCGCCATCAGGGTCGCGAAGCTCTCGTTCAGCCAGATGTCCGTCCACCAGTACATCGTCACGAGGTTCCCGAACCACTGATGGGCGAGCTCGTGCGCGATCGTGTCGAACGTCTGCCGTCGATCGAGGGTCCCGGACCGCTCGTCGACGAGCAGGCGCATGTCGCGGAAGCTGATCGCTCCCCAGTTCTCCATCGCCCCGAACGGATGTTCGGGGACCCCGATCAGATCGAGCTTGGGCAGGGGATACTCGATCCCGTAGTACTCTTCGAACCCTCGCAGGAGCCGGCCGGTTACCGATAGGGCGAAGGCGCAGGCCGGCGCGCTTCCCGGCGCCGTGACGATGCCGATCGCGACCCGGCCCGATCGATCCTCAACATGCTCGAACGTACCGATCCCGACGAAGAACAGGTACGTCGCCATCGGGGGAGTGGGGGCGAACCTCCAAAGACGCTGGGTTCCGTGCGTCGTGACCTTCTCCGGGCTCGTGTTCGAGACGACGTCCTGGGAGGCATCGGTCGTGATGCGGGTGACGAATCGTGCCTTGCGGTCCGGCCGATCGAAGCAGGGGAAGATCTTCCGGGCCCCGATCGCCTCGCACTGGCTGACCAGGGCGTACCCGCCGGCGAACTTGGACCGGTAGAGCCCCATCAGGTTCGTGGGGTCGACGGCCCCATCGAACTCGATGCGAACGCGGGCCCGAGGGCCCGGGCGCGGGATGACCACCTGGAGGCTGTGGGTCGCGGCTTCCACATGGTGCGTCGCGGGAAGACCGTCGACCCATACCCCTCGGATCCCCAACCGCTCGGAATCGAGCGAGATCCGCTCGGGAGCGGGCATGATATCGAACTCGATCGTCCCGGTCCACCGTTGTCCGACAAAATCGACGTCGAGGCCCAATCGGTACTCGTCGACCTGCGGTGGCTCCGGTGGGCCGATCATCGGTGATGCACACTCCTCCGGGAGCCCACCGACTGTCGGGGGACCCCGTCGATCTTCCCAGGCACACCGGCGAGATGATGATTTCCATCGCCGCGTCGGCGGAGCGGGTCGGCGTTATGCCGCCCTCGGCCATGAGGAGGGACGACCGGGGGATGCAGAAGTGAAGGTAGGGATCCTGGGAAGTGCCGACGTCGCGCGGAGCCTCGCGAAGGGATTCCTCGCGACCGGGCACGAGGTCCGGATGGGCAGTCGGTCGGGGCAGAAGGAGGAACTCACCCTCTGGATCTCCGCCCAGAAGCTCCCCACCACCCAAGGGACGTTCGCCGCGGTCGCCGAGTGGGGAGAGCTCATCGTATTCGCGACGCAGGGGATGGCCAGCGAGTCGGTCGTTCGAAGTGCGGGCGCCGCGCATTTCACGGGCAAGGTCGTGATCGACGCGACGAACCCCCTCCACATGCGCCCCGATGGCCCCCCCACGCTAGGGATCTCGGGAACCGACTCGGCCGGCGAGCAGCTTCAACGGTGGCTGCCCGGCGCCCAGATCGTCAAGGCGTTCAACATCATCGGCAACCCGTTCTTCTTCCGTCCGGAATTCCCCGATGGCCCGCCGGACATGTTCATTTGCGGCAACGACCCGGGCGCGAAATCGACCGTGACCAAGATCCTCCATGACTTCGGATGGAAGTCGGTCATCGACATCGGGGGGATCGCGGGCTCGCGCGAGCTCGAGGCGCTGTGTATCCTGTGGGTCAAGTCCGCCATGGCACTCGGGAACTGGGCGATCGGGTTCCGCCTGCTCCGCAAGTGAGGGGGACCGGCCGTCCATGCGAGCCCAATCAGGCACCGATCGCGAGGACCCGGATCCCCCGGCCATGAACTTTAAATAGCGAAGCCCGGTGGACCGGCCGGCTGACGGTCAAAGCGGTGGGGAAACACCCGGTCCCATTCCGAACCCGGCAGTTAAGCCCACTGGCGTTCCGCGAGGTACTGAAGTGCGCGAGCCTACGGGAAGCGCGGAAAGCTGTCAGCCTCTCCCGGGTCCCGGGAGATAGATAGTCTCCGAGGGGATGGAGTCCGGACCGAGCTCCTCGCCTCCTATCATAGGAATCGGGAACTCTCGAAGTGCGCGCATCTAGGAGCGAGTAGATGACCCCGCCGAGGACCGCGCCTCCTCCGGCCTCCTTGCCTCCCTACGAAGAGCGGGGGCTCCACCGCTTCCGGATCGGGGCGGGGTTCGGCCTCGCGGCGGGGTTCGTTACGATCGTCGTTCCGTTCGTCTTCCTCGGGCTCGCCGCCTACAATCCCGGAGGGATCTTCACGTTCAACCCGACCCTCCTCCAGTACGCCAATTGGTTCGTCATCGCGGGGGCGCTATTGTTCATCCTCTCGTTGATGATGTACCGCTGGGGGTTCAGCGCGCTGCGCAAGCTCGATCCTCGATTCAATGCCGCCGTCATCCTGTGTTGGATCGGATCGGTAGGCTTCCTCCTCGTCCTCGTCATCGCCTCCTATTTCCTCGGTTCGATGAACTCCGTAATCGCGTGCGTCCACGGGCAGCCGACGCTCGCGCTCTCCTGCCTGAACTCGCTGAGCCCGCTCGGTGCGGCCACGGCGGTGATCGGGTTCTGGCTGGCGTGGATCGGAAGTCTCGGGCTCGTCGCGGGGTTGCTGCTCGGCGGGGCCCGGCTCCCATCCGGGTTGTTCATCGCCGGCGGGATCCTCTACGCGCTCTTCCTCGTCGTCCTGATCGTTCCGTTCGCGAGCATGCTCACGCAGGTCCCCGCCGTCCAGTACGTACTGGTTCTCGCCCCGTTCTTCGTCATCCTCGCTCCCGCCTTCGTCCTGGGGGGAGCGCGTCGGGCCGACAGCGCGGTGCCCCCAGGATGATCCGCGGGTGGCGTATCCTTCCAATAAACCCTAAGTGCGCACTCTTCCCTCACGGCGCGTGTATCTCGGCGCACACATCGGGATCGCCGAGGGACTCCCCAACGCCGTACGGCAGGGCCAGCAGATCGGGTGCGAGGCGATCCAGATCTTCTCGAAGAGCCCGCAAATGTGGGCCGGCCCCCCGATCGCACCGGAGGCGGCTCGGCAGTTCCGCGAAGCGGTGGTACGGGAAGGGTTGAAGGCGACCGCGGTGCACCACGGGTATCTTCTCAACCTCGCCAGCCCCAAGCCCGCAATGCTCCGGCAGTCCCGGACGGCGTTCCTCGATGAGATCCGGCGCGCGGAGTTGCTCGGGGCGGACGGGCTGATCTTCCACCCCGGAGCGCACACCGGGTCCGGGGTCGACGCCGGGCTCGCCTCCATCCGCGCAAGCCTGAACGACGCGTTCCTCGCGACCCCGGACGTCCACGTGCGCGCGCTCCTGGAGAACTCTGCGGGCCAAGGCACGACGCTCTGTTCCAACTTCGAGGAGATCCAGACCCTCCTCGCCGGTATCGATCGGCCCGCGCGCGTCGGGGTCGCCCTCGATACGTGCCATCTCTTCGGGGCCGGGTTCGATTTCCGCACCCCGGAAGGGTACGGGATGCTGATCGACCGGATCGAGGCCACGATCGGGATCGACCGCGTGGGCGCGTTCCACCTGAACGACGCCAAGTCCCCGCTCGGGTCCCACCTCGATCGACACGAGAACATCGGGAAAGGGGAGATCGGGACGGAGGGATTTCGGCACCTAGTGAGCGACCGGCGCTGGCAGGCGATCCCCGGGTACCTCGAGACTCCCCTCGACGACGACGGATACGCCCGCTACGCCACCGACCTTCTCACGCTGCAAGGACTCCGGTCGCGCATCGTCCGCCCATCGGCGGCTTCACGGCCGAGCCACCGCACGCGCTCGCGCCGCGCCTCAACGGTCAAATAGGCCGCCCCACCTCGCACCGGCGCTCATGGCCGACGAGGTCTCCTCCGCCCGCATCGCGGAACTGGAGCGGACGGCCCGGGAGATGCGCCGAGAGATCATCCGGATGACCCGTGCTGCCGGCAGCGGCCACCCGGGAGGCAGCCTCTCGGTCACCGATCTTCTCGCCGCGCTGGTCTTCCAGGAGATGAAGCTCGATCCGGCGCGCGTCGACTGGCCCGACCGGGACCGACTCGTCCTCTCGAAGGGTCACGCCGCCCCGGCGCTCTACGCCGCTCTCGCTTTGCGCGGGTTCCTTCCCCGCGAGGAGCTCCGGACCCTGCGCCAGCTCGGAAGTCGCCTCCAAGGCCACGTCGATCGCAACAAGCTCGCCGCGATCGAAGCATCGACCGGGTGCCTCGGCCAGGGGATCGGCATGGCGGTCGGCATGGCGCTGGACGCGCGCCTCGCCCGTCGGTCGAACCGGGTCTATACGATCATCGGGGACGGGGAGTGCCAATCGGGGCCTACGTGGGAGGCCCTGATGGCCGGTGGCCACTACGCGCTCGGGAACTTCGTCGTCCTCTTGGACCGCAACGGCTACGAGACGGACGGCTCGACCGAATCGATCATGGGGATCGAACCGATCGTCGACAAGTTCCGTGCGTTCCGCTACCACACGCTCGATATCGACGGTCACGACTTCGGGCAGATCCTGAACGCGCTTGCGGCGGCGCGGGCGGTCACCGACCGACCGACGGCGATCGTCGCGCGGACGGTGAAGGGCAAGGGTGTGTCGTTCATGGAAGGAACCCACGTCTATCACGGGAAGGCCCCGACGGCGGCGGAGGCCGAGAAGGCCCTCGCCGAGCTCGGGGTCCCACCGTAGGGGAAGGGACCGCGGTGGCAGAGGCGCGGAAGACGGAGAGCCTGCGCGACGCCTACGGCAACGCGCTCGTCGACCTCGGCGGGAAGGACCCGAAGCTGGTCGTGCTCGACGCCGACCTGTCGGGATCGACCCGCACCCAGCTGTTCGGTAAGAAGTTCCCGGACCGGTTCTTCAACGTAGGGGTGATGGAACCGACGATGGTCACGATCGCCGCGGGCCTCGCCCTCGGGGGCCGGACGGTGTTCGCGAGCACGTTCGCCGTCTTCGCGGCCGGCCACTCGTACAACATGATCCGCCAGTCGGTCTGCTACAACCACGCGAACGTGAAGATCGTCGCGACGCACGGTGGTCTCCTGGTCGGCCCCGATGGCGGGACCCACCAGATGCTCGAGGACATCGGTCTGATGCGGGGCCTGCCCGGGATGACGGTGGTGGTCCCGGCCGATGCACCGACGACCCGCTCCGCGATCCTGGCCCTCGCCGAGGTGTACGGCCCGGCGTACGTGCGCCTGACGCGCGAGAACCTCCCGACGGTCACCGATGGAAGCTTCGAGATCGGCCGCGCGAACGAACTGCGCCCGGGTTCGGATCTGACGATCGTCGCGCTCGGTGCGCTGGTCGCTCGGGCGCTCGATGTCGCGGAAGAACTGCACAAGGTCGGGGTCGAGGTCCGCATCCTGGACGCCGCGTCCGTAAAGCCGTTCGACGAGGCGGCCGTCCTTCGCGCCGCGCGGGACACCGGGGCCCTCCTCGTGCTCGAGGAGCACACCGTAGAGACGGGGGTCGGTTCCCTGATCGCGGCGACGACGGCGGAGAACTATCCGGTGCCGGTGCGCCGCGTCGGGGTGCCGGACGTCTTCGGCGAGAGCGGAGAGGGCTGGGCCCTGATGGACCGTTTCGGACTCTCCGAGGGGCGGATCATGGAAGAGGCCTGGGAGCTCCTGCGGGCGCGGGGGAAGGTTCACTAGGCCCGACGGAATGGAGGTAGCACGCGCATGAAGTTGTTCTTGGACACCGCGAGCGTGAAGGAGATCCGCACGATGTGGGAGATCGGCATCCTCGACGGGGTGACGACGAACCCCACCCTCGTCGCCAAGGAGGGCCGCAAGTTCGAGGACGTGCTGCGCGAGATCTGCGCGATGGGGATCCCCTCCGTGTCGGCCGAGGTCGTCGCGACCGATGTCGAAGGCATGCTCGTCGAAGGCCGCCACCTGCGCGCGCTCCACCCATCGATCTACGTGAAGGTACCGATGACCACGGCCGGCCTTCGCGCGACGAAGATCCTCGCGGGCGAGGGAACCCGGGTGAACATGACGCTCGTCTTCTCCGCGACCCAAGCGCTCCTCGCGGCGAAGGTCGGGGCGACGTACGTCAGCCCGTTCATCGGGCGTTTCGACGACCAGAGCGAGAACGGGATGGATCTCGTCCGCGACATCATCACGATCTACCGCAACTACGAGTTCCCGACCGAGGTCCTGGTCGCGAGCATCCGCCACCCGGTGCATGTGCTCGAGGCGGCCCGGCTCGGCGCGGACATCTCGACGATGCCGTACGCGGTGATGGAGAAGCTCGTTCTCCACCCCCTCACGGACCTCGGACTCGCCCGCTTCCTGAAGGATTGGGAAAAAGTTCCGAAATAGGGACCGGGCCCCGCGTTATATCGCTCGCCCGCCATCGGTCCGATACCGTGACCGACCCGCCGCTGTACGCGAAGTACCTTCAGCTCACCCGCGAGGCGCTCGCCCGCGTCCGACCCGCCGCTCCGTCCCGCTCCTACCTCGCGGGGGCGGCGGACGACTATCTCGCGATGGCCAAAGCGTACCTGGCGGATGCGGAGCACTTCGCCCAGAACGGGGACCTGGAACGCGCGCTCGCCGCGGCCAGCTACGCGCATGCGTGGCTCGACGCGGGGGTTCGGCTCGGGATCCTCGATGGAGGGAACGATGACGCGCGGTTCACGCTCTTCCGGTAGATCGAAGCGACGGCTTGCCGGCGTCCCCGAACCGGTCGTCCGGACCATCGAGGTCCATCTCCGCGAGCGGGAGCGCCGACGGGAGGACCTGGATGCCCGCGCGCGGCACCTGCGTCGCCGCGCGCAGGGCACCATGATCCAACTGCACGGCGGGGCCGCCTCCGCGGCCGATCTCCGGAAGCTCCGGGGCGAGACGCGCGCGCTCGTGACGTATCTCGACCGCGGCGCCCGCGTCGACGCGTCGCTCGCGCGGGACGCGTTCCAGGAGGCGAGCGAAGCGCTCCTTCTGGCCGCGATCGTCGCCGGCGAACCGCTGCCGGCGCCGATCGAGGTCGGCGTGGACGTCGAGTCGTACCTGCTCGGTCTCGGAGACGTCGTCGGGGAGGTCCGTCGGCTGACGCTCGACCGCCTCGCCGCGGACGATCTCGACCGGGCCGAGGCGTATCTCGAGCTGATGGCCAGCCTCTACCATACCTTGATGCGGTTCGACACTACGCGGGCGATCGTGCCGCTGAAACCGAAACAGGATACCGCGAGATCTCTCCTCGAGCGGACCCGCGGCGAGGTGGTCATGGCCCGGGTCGGGGCACGGAACCGGCCCCGTGGACCGCGTCGCACGGAGGCGGCATGAGCCCCTCCGCGAGCCCGCCCCCCCGCCGGACGATCGCGGTGATCGGCGGAAGTGGGCTCTCGGCGATCTTCTCGCCGACGGGCAAGAGCCACCGGATCTCGACGCCGTGGGGACCTCCTTCGGCCCCGATCGAGGAAGGTCTGGTCGGCGGGGTACGTACCCTCTTCCTCCCGCGGCACGGGATCGGCCACACGATCCCTCCCCACCGCGTGAACTATCGTGCCAACGTCGACGCGCTCCGGGCGCTCGGCGCCGATGCCATCGTGACGGTGAGCTCGGTCGGATCGCTGCGGGAAGAGCTCGCTCCGGGCACGTTCGCGCTCCCGAACCAGTTCATCGATTTCACGAAGCAGCGGCCCACGACGTTCCATGACGGAGGCCGGGTCTACCACGTCTCCACCGCCGATCCGTTCTGTCCGGACCTCCTCGCCCAGGCCGCCGCGACCGGCCGCGAGCTATCGAGCCCGTTCGCGGAGGGAACGACGTACGTCTGCGTCGAAGGCCCGCGCTTCTCCACACGTGCGGAGTCCAAGTTCTTCCGCGGGTTCGCGGACATCATCGGGATGACGCTGGTACCCGAGGTCACGCTCGCGCGGGAACGATGCCTATGCTACGCCTGCCTCGCGATGGTCACCGACTACGATGTCTGGGCGGACCATCCGGTCGAGATGAGCGAGATCATCGAGACGATGAACCGCAACGTGGACCGGATGCGCAAGGTACTCTCCACGCTGATCCCCCGGCTCGCCCGGGCCCCGACGTGCGCCTGCGCGCACGCGCTCGATCAGGCCGGAGTATAGGACAGGGGCGAGGCCGACACCCTACGCGTGCGGTGGGCCGGCGCGGACCGTGATCGGGATGACGTCCGCGGCGAACTCGCGTTCGGCGATCTCGACCGGGTCGATCATCGTCGGGGGGAGGTCGATCAGGATCGGCGCCCCCAGCGAGATCTGGAGGGCACGGGCACCCAGGATGCGCGCCCGCTCGAAACGCGTGAAATCACCGGGCCCTTTCGGCGATGCGGGAGGACCGACGGTCACTGTAGCATCTCCAAGGGCCGCAACGGGGGAAGCGGCCATCAAGGTGGCATCTACCTGGGCGTGCGTACTTAGCATTTGCTAGGACGCGGTCGGTCCCCACCGGAGCCGAATCGTCGGCCCGATGCCTCCGTCCGGCGCGCACAGAAAGGGTTAGGTCCCGAGGCCGATTCAGCGTTCGTGGCCAGCGTCCGGGTCGGATTCTACACCTCGTTGATACGTCGCCTGTGGAAATTCCTCGCGGCGTATGCGTCCCTCCTGATCGGAGCGGGCATCGGATTCTACATCCTCGAGAAGGGGCAGAAGGACCTGGGAGCTTCGTTCTACTGGGCCGTGATCACGATCTCCACCGTGGGGTACGGGGACGTCGTCCCCACGAACGCGGCCTCCCGATGGTTCACCATCGGCGTGATCCTGACCGCGGTGTTCCTGACGGCGTACCTCATCTCCATCATTATCAGTGTCGTGAACGAGGAGTCCAACAAGCGGAATCTCGGCATGCTCGGAACCGACTTCACAGATCATGTCGTCGTGATCGGCTACGCGGGGGTGGGGCGGGCCGCGGTCCGCGAGCTCCTCGCGGTCGGCGAGCGGGTCGCGGTCGCGACGGCCGACGTGAACGAGCTCCCCAACATCCGGGCGCTCGCGCCCGATCACCGGCTCTTCGTGACGTTCTACCCGACGGGCGACCGCGAGGTACTGGACCGGTTGAACGCGGTCGCTGCCAAGTCGGTCGTCATATGCACGCCCGACGACACGACGAACCTGATCACCGCCCTCGCCGTCCGACAGATCGCTCCCAACGTGCGGATCGTCGTGTCGATCGCCCGCTCCGAACTCAAAGGCACGCTGCGGAGTGCCGGGGTCACGTACGTCGCATCCCCCCAGGACATGGGGGGCCGCTTGCTCGCCAACGCGTCGTTCCGGCCCGAGGTTGCCAACGTGTTCGAGGATCTGACCAGCGCGGCGTACGGGACGGACATCGGGGAGTACGTGCTCTCCGAGACGACCCCGATCTCGCGGCAGGGGCTCGGCGAAGCCGAGACCTTGGTGCGTAGCGCCTCGGGATGCATCGTGATCGGCTACGCGCGTCCTCGGGGCCCGGGGGAGTATCTCACCGCGTTGAACCCCCCGCCGACGTTCCGCTTCCAGCCGGGAGACGCGCTGCTCGTTATGGGCACCCTGGAGAACTTGAAGAAGCTCGAAGCGTGGCTCGGTGTGCCGCAAGGGCGATAGGTCAGGGATCGAGACGCCCGAGCGATCGTAGGGCCTTCACGGCACGTTCATAGAGTACCGGCGCCGTCGGGAATCACGCCCATGTGCGCGACCCGATCCTCCCATCGTACCGGCCCGGAAGGTCCGCGCCCAGCAGGGGGGCGCGAGGACCTGCGCATGATGCCCCTCCTCGAGGTCCGGCTCCACCGACCGCATGACAGCCACCCGCTCTCCGAGCTGCTCCAGAAGGAGGGAGCCGAGGCGCATCTCATCGCGTGCCGCCTCACCGACCGCACGCCGCGACGCTTGATACGATGGCTCGACGTCGAAATCGATCCCGCGCGGATGGACCGGTTTCTTCACGCGCTCCGTCGCCGGCTCCTGTACCGGCATCTGGCCCACGCGCGCCTCGGTCCGGGGCGTCTTCTGTTGCGGGTCAACGAGCCGGCGCCGGCGATTTGCACGACCACGTACGGCGCCGGGGGCATCTGCGTGACCTGCCCGCTCCTGGCCACGAAGGAACGGGACCGCTGGGACGTGATCATTCCTCGAGGAGCCCGGACGAAGACCATCCTGCGCGATCTGCCCGTGGGGGGCGCCCCGCACTCCGCCATCGCCCGGCTCGGACCGTACCGGTCCAAGACGAGCCTCACGCCCCGACAGGACCGCGCCCTGAGGGTCGCCTACGATCTGGGCTACTTTGCGTATCCGCGACGAGGTTCGCTCCGCGACGTTGCCCGTGCGCTGGGGACCGGGCGCTCTGCGACGCTCGAGATCCTCCGGCGAGCCACCGCGAAGCTAGCGGGACGTCGGTACGGGGACGAGCTGAGAGTGCGGGTCGCTCCCTAGCTCCATCCCCAAGCCGTCCGGGGCGGCCACCAGGACGGTCACGACCGGGGATTCGGGACGGTTCTCGTCACTCCGGAAGCGCGCCTTCCCCTCCTCGATCAGCGACCGGAACAGCTCGTCGACGAGGGTCCGCGGCAGCCCGAGCTCGTGAGCCCACTTACGGCTCCGCAGGAGGATCCGGCGCTCCTGCTCTCGGTCCGTGATCTCGCGATTGGCCCCGGCGCGCACCCGAAGGGCGCGTTGGACGGCGTCCAAGCGAGCGGCGAGCAACAGCACGATCGATCGGTCGATACTCTCGATCTCGTGACGCAGCCGGGTCAAGGAATCGGGTGCGGGTCGTTCCAACGTCATTATGTCGAGGGCAGGGGACGGCCGCCAAAGCCCCTTCCGCCGCACCGGTGCGGGGTCAGGATGACGTAGCGCGGGGTCCCCTCCCACCGATAGAGTTCGTGCGTGCGATGAGCTCGCGGCGTCGCGGATCGTGTTGGGCCTAACGCCGTCCGTATGCTCTTCGGTGGCCTTCTGTCCCCCTCGCCGGCGACAGGCTCCCCGGCCTTCTCCTCATGTAGGCCGGGAGGAACACCGTCCCCTCTGGGGACGGTCCATCCCTCCTGCCGCCAACGCGGGCCTATAGGTCCCCTGCGGCGTCAGGTCTCCTCTCGGTCCGGCGATCTTCCGGGATTCCCGAACCTCCCCCTCGTACGGCCTCCGCATTCCGCGCCGGCGCCTCGGCGAAGCCGACCCGATCCCGATCGAGGGTCCTTCCGCGCGCCTAGGGAGCCGGTCCGGCCCTTTGGAACCGGTTCAGGAGTTCGATGACCCGATCGTCCGAGACCGGCTGAAACTCCCGGTAGAACTGACCGACGGCGGCGAAGTCGGTGGGAACCGATAGGCAGACCAGCTCGTCCACCTCCTTTCGGAGCGATTCGTAGGTATCGGGGGGCGCGACGCCCACCGCCAGCACGATCTTCTGCGGTCGGCGCTGTCGCAGGGCCTTGATCGCCGACCTCACGGTACCACCGGTCGCGATGCCGTCGTCCACGAGCAGAACCACTCGCCCTCGAATGTCGGGAAGGAGCCTACCGCCGCGGTAACGGCGAGCCCGGCGCTCGACCTCGCGCTGCTCGGTCCGGATCATAGGAGCGAGCTCGGCCTCCGAAATCCCCGCCCGGATCATCCCGTCCGTATCGAGGACGGGCGGCAGCCCTTCGACCACGGCTCCCAACCCGAACTCCGGCTGCGCGGGGTGGCCGATCTTTCGTACGATCAGGACCTCCAAGGGCAGTTCCAGCCGCTCAGCAATCGGGGCCGCGACGACGACCCCGCCCCTCGGTAAGGCGAGGACGAGAGCGTTGGTTCGCCGGTACGGAAGGAGCAGTTGCGCAAGGCGCCGCCCGGCATCCTCGCGGTCCTCAAGCTCCCCGGGCGTCGTGAGGTCGCTGGCCATGACCCTCGCACCGGGAACGTCACGCGGGAATACTCATGCTAGGGGTGGAACCGACTTGACGGGCGCTCGTTCCGCTGTTGAAACGCCGCAGATGGGGAGGCAAGAACCCGCCGGCGGTGCGGGCCTGTCGAGAGAAGGCGAGGTTCGGACACGGACTCCAGGGGAGTGCGGGCACCGGGATTTGAACCCGAGTTATAGGCTTGGCAAGCCTATGTGATACCAGACTACACTATGCCCGCGTGTGGCCGACTCTCCCTCGGAGCCGTTCTTCCATAAAACGGCGACCGTGCGCGGGACGGGTTGGGACCGTTCCCGCCGGAGAAGGGAACGCGCCGTCGTTCGCGGCATCGTCGCGCCGGGGCGGCTCCCTTGCAGTCATAAGCTCGGGGTACGGTGATGGGCGGGGACGCGATGGGCGACACCCGGTGGTCCGAGGGGGACGTCGTGGCCCTGAAGCATGCGGGGTCACCCCCGGTCATCGTCCCGCTGCGACGCGGCCCCCAGCGGGTCGGTGACGCCGCGGTGCTCGACCTGACCGACCAGATCGGACAGCCGGTGGGCGGATCCGTGGAGTGGGTGGGTGTCCGCTACGCCGTCGTACGACCCTCGCTGTCGGACCTACTGTCGACGATGACGCGCGGG
>JBEKEW010000018.1:0-16257 GCA_050013635.1 Thermoplasmata archaeon
GTCGAACCGCTCGCTCCCCACGATCAGCTCGCCGGGCTGCTCGCGATAGGTCATTTCGTAGTACGGGCGGCCGGGATCCAGCAACCCGCAGCCGTGTTCGCCCTTCGAGTGACAGAACGCCCACAGCTCATCGGGACCCCGCGAGAGCACGACGTTCAGACCCGAGTACGCGAGCGTGTGCGAGGGGCCGTTCTCCTTCTCCACCTGTACCAGGTCCTCGACGGTCCGGGCGTACGCCGCCACCGGGTTCTCCGAATTGGCGATGTGACGAGCGAACAACCAGAACAGGACTTCGCTATCGTTGACCCCCTTGACCTCGGACGCAAAGGATCCGAGGTACGGGAGCGTCTCGTGCGGCCGAGGGATCGCCCCATTGTGGGCGAAGATCTGGCGCGCGTCGTGGAACGGCTGGCTGTTCTCGAGCGCGATGAGCTTCCCGCGCGGCAGGTCGAGGGGGTTGCTCGCGTGGCGAAGATGGCCGATCACCAGCGTGCCCCGGGCAGCGTAGGAAGCGCGTTCGTAGTGCTCTCGCTCGGCAGGGGCGAACGCCCCTCCCGTTCCCTTTTCCACGTGGATCCGTCCGTCGGGCTCGTACCAGGCGATCCCCCAGCCATCGGCCTGCGCGGTCTGAGGAGAGGCGTTCGACTGGCGGAGGAGGGAGCGTTCGCTTTCGACCAGGTAGTAGCGAGCGTCATGGTCCAATGAGGTGAGCTGACCGAAGAGACGGCACATGCTCCGTGAGAATGGGGCTCCCTACATTAAGCCGGCTCGGGGGAGGAGTAACACAAGCTTCCCCAGCTACGGAACCCTTATCCTCCCACCCGAACTAGAACGCGGAAGGCGCCCATGGTATCCATCGAAGTGACCCCTTCCGCCCGCGAGCAGGTGCTGAAGATCATGGAACGGCAAGGGAAGCCCGACTCGGCACTCCGACTCTACGTGCAGGGAGGGGGCTGCTCGGGCCTCTCGTACGGGATGAGCTTCGACAAGGTCGAGACCGGGGACGAGGTCGCCTACAAGGAGCATGGACTGACGGTGGTCGTCGACCACGCGAGCGCCCCCCTTCTGGAGGGACTCAAGGTCGATTTCCTGATGGGGCTCGAAGAGTCCGGCTTCAAGATCTACAACCCGAACGCGAAGGAGACCTGCTCCTGCGGCAAGTCGTTCTCGGCGTGAGCGGTTCCCGATCCGGGGAACCCTAATGAAGCCCAGCCTGTACCGGAGTTCGGGGTTGCGAGGAGGGCCCTATACATGAACGGTCTCAAAGTGGAAGTAACGAAAGAAGCGCAGGACCAGGTCCGGGAGCTCATCAAGACCCAGCAGCCGGGGACCGCGGTCCGCGTCTATCTCGAACTCGGCGGCGGGGGCTGCGGGTGCGGCTCCGGTGGCGGCGGGTGCGGGTGCGGCGGGGGCGGCGGAGGCGGTGGTCACGGGGGCCCTCGGTTCGGCATGTCGTTCGACCGCCCGAAGACCGGCGACCACGTCGTCCCCATCGACGGCTTCACCCTCGTGGTCGATGACGAGAGCGCCGAGCTGCTGGACGGAGCCGAGATCGATTTTGTCCAGTCGCTCGACCAGACCGGATTCCGCATCACCGCTCCGAAGCTTCGAGCCTCCGAAGGTCCCGAGCCCACCGGGCACGGGGGAACCTCCGAGGGCGGCGGCGGATGTGGCTGCGGCTCCGGTGGCTGCGGTTGCGGTTAGGCCGACGGACCAACCCTTTCCCTCTTTGCTCTGGGCCCCCGACGAGACCTCGATGGTAGCGACCATCTGGCTCGCGGTCGCCGCAGTGGCGGTCGTCGTCGTCGGTACGATCATCTATTGGATCGGTCAACGTCGCGGCCTCGGCGTTCCCCCTCGCCCCAAGCCTAAGGGATCCGACAAGCCCCCCCGCAACGCCCCTTAAGGAGGCAGACGTTTCCCCCCTCCGTGGCGGATCCGATCCTGCACCTCCGGGTCGATACCCCTGCGAGCGATTCCCTTTGGGAGGACGAGTGGACGTTCCCCTTCCGCGGCCCTACGCTGAAGGACACGGTCGCGGCCTACCTGGAGAACCACACGCGGTGCGCCCGCACCACCCCGGCGATCGACCTGACCTTCCGGTTCGCCGATCCACCGTTGACTCCGGAGGCGGAGGCCGAGTTCCTCCGGAACTATCACGCGTTCTTCGAAGTGAAGGCCGAGGACGCCGAGCTCGACCGGGATGTCAACCGACGCGAAGGCCTGCGTTCCCTCTACCTCGGTACCGCCACCTCGATTCTCGCGGCCGTCCTCGTGGTCCTGCTGGACCTCACCTTCGGCCTGCGGGCGTACGGGATCTACTTCATCCTGCTCGTCCTCGTCTGGGTGCTGATGTGGGATTCCATCGAGAAGCTGGTCTTCGATTCGATGTTCCTCCGGATGCGGGCCCGGGCCCTCGTGAAGTTGAGAGACGCCCGTGTGACATTCGAACGATAGATCCGCCGCGACGGGTGTCGGGAACCGACCGGAGAACGGTCGCGCCTGCCATTTGTGCGCACCATCAAGCAGTGTTGCAGTGAGGCCCCGGGTGGTTCATCCCGAGACGCGGCGGGGGGAGGATTGCGACGCGGCCGGGGCGGGCAGAGCGAGGAGGGAGCCCCGCGGTCCGACCTCGACATCTCCGAGCCTTGGCCTTCGGAGCGCGGGGAGCGGGGCCGGTAGGCGATTCTATACCGACCCGGGACCGGCCATGTCATGGGGTTCCGTGACCAGGACGCTTCGGCGGGCCAGCAGGCCGAGGATGGCCTGACCCGCCCTCACCGCCACGTAGGTCGCAAATGCGATGGTGACAATGAAGAAGCTGGCGGGGTACGGCACGTAGAACTGAATGAAGAGCCCCACCCAGGTAGCGAACAACGCCACGAGCACCGATACCAGGACCGCATGCATCGGACGCTTGGTTACCCGGACCGCGACCGCGGCCGGGGTGACCATCAAAGCAAAGATCAGCAAGACCCCGATAATCTGGACCGCGATCGAGATCGCGACCGCAAGCAGGATCATGAACGTAAGGCCGAGCGTGAGCATCGGCATTCCCTTCGCCTCGGCCACATCCTCATCGAGCGACGCGAACAGGAGGCGGCGGTAGATCAGGGCCATCACCGCTAACACCACGAGGCTGGCCACGACCGTGAATATGACGTCGCTGTCGCTGATTCCCAGGATCTCCCCGAACAGAATCGAATACGCCTCCGTCGCGTACCCATTGTACAGGCTGATGAACAGCAACCCCACACCGAGCATGAAGGCGAGAACCGTGCCGATCTCGATGTCCCGATTGGCGGCCCGCCGCCCGAGCAAGGCCATTCCGGTGGCCCCCGACGTGGTGAACAGTAACAAGCCGTAGACGGGGTTCACACCGATGAGCACGGCACCGGCAGCCCCGGAGAAGCCGACATGCCCGAGAGCATGGGTGGCGAAGGCCGAGCGACGCAGGACGACAAAATAGCCGATGATGCCGGCGACGATGGAGATGATCGTTCCGGCTTCGAACGCGTTCCGCATGAAGCCGAACTCCCACATCGTGCGAAGGTCGGTGATCAGGTTCCAGCTGAAGGGCACGACACCCCCGGTCATCCGTTCTCACCGCCATGCGGGTCCTCGCCGCCCACGATCACGATGTTGTTACGTGAGTCGTGCAGCACTTCCACCGGGACGCCGTAGAGCTCCGTGAGAGAGCTCGACGTCAGGACTGTCTCCGGCGGGCCGGTGGCCACGTTGCCGTTGGCGATGTAGATCACTTTGTCCAGACATTGGATGAGCGGGTTGATGTCGTGGGCCACGAGCAGGGTCGTCACCTCGCGGGATCGAACGAGTCCGTGGACTACCTCGACCAGGTCTCGACTTCGGCGCAGGTCGAGATTGGAGAGCGGCTCATCCAACAACAACATCTCCGGGTTCCCGACCAACGCCTCGGCCAGGAACACCCGCTGCAGTTCACCCCCGGACATCGAGCCGAGAGACTTGTGCCCCAGCTCGGCCGCCCCCACCGCCTCAAGCGCTTCGGCGGCGGCTTCCTTCTCATCGCTCAATGAGAATCCGGGTCCCCACTTCGTGCCCGAGACCCCTAGCCGCACGAGGGTGGCCGCCTCGATGTGGGTCTCGTGATCGATGGTGTGGCGCTGGGGAACGTAGCCGATCCTCTGGTTCCCCCGTCGGGGGGGAGCACCGAAGACCGTCAGGGTGCCCCCCAACGGACGTTGCAGGCCCAGCAGCATCCGGAACAGGGTGGTCTTTCCGGCGCCGTTCGGGCCGATGACGGCCACGAACTCCCCGCGACGGACGTCGAAGGTGGCATCCTTCCACACCACCGTGTCGCGGTACCCCACGTCCAGGTGTTCCGCCCGGATGACCTCCGGGCTCCCGACGAACTCACGCTCGGGGGTAGATGCTCCGTTCACGTTGGATCATTGCCCTAGGGCTTTGGCGTTCAGTGCGTTCTCCAACTGTAGGTACTGGGCCTCCATCCATACCTGAAACGAGACACCGGGCGGTTGGATGGTCTCCGTGACCCCTACGATGGTGACGTTGTTCTCCGCCGCGAGGGTCTTCATCTGGCTCGTGATCGGCGTAACGGTCTGCTCGTTGTACACGAGCACCGCGACCTTTCCGCTCTGGAGCTGGCACTGAAACTCCACCTCGCTCTGGGCGGGCGGATCGTTCCCCTCGGCGATCGCTTCCATGAACGCCGGGGGAGAGACTAGGTCGAGGTGGGTGTAGTTGGCCAGGTAGACGAAGATGCTCTCGGTGGAGGCCACCTCGGTGCCCGCAAACAGATCCCGGATCTCGGCCGCTTGGTCGTAGAGTTGGCCCAGCGACACGTTCAGGGTGGCATAGTTGGCCTGGAAGTACGCGGTGGAGGAGGGCTGGATCGCGACGAGGTCCGAATACATCGCGGCCACGGTCCGGTTCACATACGTAGGGTTGTACCACATGTGGGGGTTCCCGGTAACGATTCCTCCGTTGACGCTGACTCCGTTCAAGTCCCCGACGTTCAGGACTAGCTGGCTCGGGTTGTCGGCCGCGGCAACGAGTTGGAGGGCCCAATCGTCGTAGCCGACCCCGTTGACGATCACCAACTGCGCATCGGAGACCGCGATCGCATCCGAACTGTTCGCCTCGTACTCGTGCGGATCGGCATTCGGGTCGCTCACGATGCTGAGCACGGAGGTGTGGTTTCCGCCCAACTGCGACACCAAGCTGCCCCAGAAGTTCTCGGCAGCTACGACCGGAATCATGGGGGTGGGCGCCGCAGAACGAGGCGGCCCACCGAGTAGGGACGACGGGGTCGAGTCGATGAGCCCCCCGGTCACGACCGCACCCGCCGGCGCAGTCGGCACCGATCCGCTAGACTGGGTGCCCAGCGCTGCGCAGGCCGAACTGGGAGCGGTACTCGAGTAAACTTCGTAGCCGATGACTCCCGCCGCGACAATCACCACGGCCGCAATCGCGACAACGGTCATCGACAGCTTTTTCATGCGCTCCCCTTATTCGAGGACGGGCAGGGAGCAATGGGCTCCCCGTGGGGGCACGCCGCGGGGTGTTGTTGAGCCCGGCAAATCTCCTCTACGGTTCGGTGGGAGATCGCCAGGTCGATCTCGCGAGCGGCCGCGCAGGTCTCCGAGGGAGTGAGGCCCACGCTGCCGAAGAGGCTCTCCGCGACGCGGTGGTGTCGTTGGTATTCCAGCAGGGTGGTCCGCCCTCGGGTCGTGAGTCGACTCTTCCCCCGGTATCGTTCGACCAGCCCCAATCCCTCCAGCGGGGTCAGGTGGCCCAACGCCGAAGGGGCACTGAGGCCGAGCGAGGCGGCGATGAGCTTGAGCGAGACTCCCCGCTCCGGGGTCTCCTTCGCCCGGATCACCTGAAGAGCCTCCACCTGCCGTCGGGTCAGCCGCTGCAAGGTCTCCATCGGAGACCCCAGGGTCCTGCCCGATATATAGGTGGCCCTAATTTTTAGGTATACACATATACTATAGTCGGGGCGCAGGGGAGTAGGTCCCCCAAGTCAACGTCCGCTTCGAAGTCACCTATCGCGTGCCGATTTCGCAATGGAGTTTCTCCGACGTCCATCGGATCGACGTTGAAGAACTATCTGAGATGGCGTCCGTGGGCGAACCGCGAAGCGGTGTGTCGAGGAGGAGCCCTCGGGAAAGGTCGTCGGTGGACGTGCTGGGAGATTCGCGATGCCGACCCCCCGCACCGCAATCCACGATTCGATCGAGGCCGTGGGACCGCTGGGCGGGTGCGAGACCGTTCGTCCTGGTACGAATCGAACCCGGGCCGGTGCGCGTGCCGGGATGGGCCCGGACGGATTTGAACCGTCGATCAACCGGTTATGAGCCGGCCGCTCTCGGCCGGGCTAAGCTACGGGCCCATCGACCCACACCGTGGGGCGCCGCCGAGCGGGATTCAGGAGGGGCTCGAACGTCGGGCCCATCTTTCGAACCGCTGACCTTTCGGTTAACAGCCGATCGCTCTACCACTGAGCTACGGCGGCACCGACGCGGCCGAGCTTGAATCGCGCTAATAGCCTTTCCGATTCGGCGGGAGCACCCGCTGCTTCTCGGTTTGGTCCTTCAACTGTTGGATGAGCATGCTCATCCGGTTCAGCGACTCGTTGAGAGAATCCCAGTACTGGCGGATCTGGTCGGTGACCACCGCCCCGTCGGCCGAGGGCTGGATGACGCCCTCGCGCTCGAGGAGATGCAGCGAGTAGCGTACCTTGTGGATCGGCAGATTGAGCGCTTCGCTCAGCCGGATGATGCCGATCGGGGTCTTTCCCGAAAGGTGCTGCAGGACATCGACGTTCCGGGCGAGGAGTTCGAGTTCCGACGCGACCCGTTCCCCGAGCGGGATGCCCTCCCATGCGTTCGTCCCGTCGGTCGGATCGGGCCTCGGTGCAGGTTTGGATGCCGGCATGGAGTTGAACTGAAGCCGACGAGTGTTACTTCAAGCTTGGGGCGGTGGCTGGGAACGCGCCGGACCTGGGCCATTGGGTGCCGGGGTGGCGCTCATCCTCCATCCTGGATGCGGGGTCCAGCGACGGCGCTGGAGCTCTCCGAACATCCAGGGACCGATGATCGCCGTCAGTATGGCCATCACGACGATGGCGGTGTAATAGTCGGGATCCAGGGCCCCGACCTGGTAGGCCGAGACCGCGATGATCACGCCCACCTCCCCCCGCGCCACCATGGCAGTTCCGATCGCGAACCCGTCCTCCCGTCCATGCTCCTTGGCATCGAGCGCCCCCGCGGCGATCTTGGCGGCGATCGCGATCGCGGTGATCGCGAGAGCGAGCGGCCAGACCGCGAGGAGATCGCTCCCCGAAATCTGCAGGCCGATGTACAGGAAGAAGAACGGGACGAGGAACTCGTTCAGCGCGGCGAACGACCGGGCGACCCCGTACCTCGGAGCCACCTCCGCCATCCCGATACCGGCCAGGAAGGCGCCGACGATCGCGGCGAGGGCGAACGATTCCGCCAGCGCTCCCGCGCCGAGACAGAGGAGCAGCGCGATGATGAACGGTCCGCTCGGCCTCCACTTCGGCTCGGCCGCACCGGACGGGTCCTGGGAGAAGTACCGCCGCACGATCGGGCCCGTGACATAGATCGTGACGGCCACGAGACCCAGGGCCATCACGATGACGAGACCCACCTGGTAGCTGAGATCGATCGAACCCTGCCCCTTGGCGATGCCGAGTAGGATCGCGAGCGCTACGAACGCGACGATGTCCTCGATCACCGCGGCCGTGAGGATCAGTCGTCCCTGCCGACCCTCGAGGAGGGCGTGGCTCTCCAGGACGTGGGCCACGATCCCGACCGAGGTCGCCACCAAGGCAACCCCAACGAAGAGCGCCGCGAGGTAGTTGCCCACGCCCTCGACGGCGAGGAAGAACCCGACACCGATCAGGAACGGGACGATTGCCCCGAAGAGCGCGATCTTCGACGCGGGGCGCCCGAGCTCGAGAAGATCGGTCGGGCGGATCTTCAGTCCGACGTAGAAGACGAGGAACACGAGACCGAGCTCGGCGAGCGCCTCGACGACATCGAGGCTCCCGTTCCCCGTGGGAGTGAGATCCAGGAAGTTCACGAGGCTGAACGACCCGATCGCAACATTCGCGATGACGATGCCGGCGATGATCTCCCCTACCATCGACGGGACTCCCAGCCGCACCGCGGCCAGTCCGAGCAGCTTGGCCAGGAGGAAGGTCAGGAACAGGACGCCCAGGAGCGCGGGGACAACGTACTCCATCGGGCGGCGAAGCGCCGGGTGCATTATGCTACTTGCGTCAGGCCTGCGCCGGGCGGGCGACCTCCCGCTCCCCTGCCGTATCCGATCGGAGGGCGGACCCGCTGGGCCCGCTAAGGTCTGGTCGCGGGCTCCTGCACACGGCTCCGGGAGGACCGAGCGGGATCGGCTCGAGGAGGCGATGACCGAACCTCAACGTGGCCACCCGCCCCGGCGGGCTCGTCGGTGAGTATCACCGCGTAACGCGCGTTCCGGCGCGGCCGGCGAGCGCCTTCGGCAGGGACGGGACATCCGTGATCACGAACGTACGGCCGCCGGCGCGCAGGAACTGGATTCCCGCCTCGACCTTCGGGCCCATGCTTCCGTCGGCGAATTCCCCCCGCTTCCAGTAGCGGGTCAGCTCGTCGAGCCCGACGCGACCCAGCCAGCGGGGATGGCGGCTCTGGTAGTTGAGCGCCGCCCCAGGGACGTCGGTAACGACCGCAAGGGTGTCGACGGCGAGACAGCTCGCCACGAGCGCTGCCGCACGATCCTTGTCGATGACGGCGTCGACCCCCTCCCAATACGAGCCGCGGCGGACGACAGGAATCCCCCCTCCCCCCGTGACGACCGGGACGCATCGTTTGCCGAGGCCGGCGTCCAGCATCGCGCGCACCGCGTCCCCCTCCAACCACCGCCTCGGTTGGGGGGACGCTACCACCCGTCGCCACCCGCCGCGTTGTACGTCCTCGTGCATCGTCCACCCGAGCTGGCGCTCAAGCCTCCGCGCCTCCTGCGCAGAGTAGAAGCGGCCCACGGGCTTCGTAGGGGTACGGAAGGCGGGGTCGCGGAGAGAGACCTCGACCCGACTGATGATCGGGAGGACCCAGCGAGGGACCCGGGCGCGCTGGAACGCCGCGCTCAGTTCCTGCGCGATCAGGTACCCGATCTGACCTTGGGTCTCGGCACCCAAGACGTGCATCGGCGGAGCAGGGACCTCGGGGGCTGCCAGCTCGGCCCCCCGGAGGAGGATGCCCACCTGGGGCCCATTGCCGTGCGTCACGATGAGTTCGCGGCCCGGTCGGACGACCGCGGCGAGCGTCCCGGCGGTACGCCTCACCTGCGCTACCGCTTCCCCCCACGTACCCCCGTCGTGGGCCGGCTGGATTGCGTTCCCGCCGAGCGCGATCATGAGCCGGGCCCCGCGGCGCGCCGAACGGCGTCGTTCCTGCGGCAGGCGGAGGGTCGTCACGAGGCGGCCCACGGGAGGACCCATCTCATGCGGTGAGCGCCTCCATGCCCGCTGGTGAAGGTAGTGACGAGACCCGTTGGCTGCATAGTAATCGGGTGGGAGGGCGGCGGGAAGATGCTAGTGTAGATGAAGAGCACGTTCCGGAGGCACGAAATGACGACTCAGCCCCCAAGAGCACGCCACGATCCCCGGAGTGTACTCGGACTACAGATGGGTCGACCGGCGAAGCCAGAGGTTGGGGCCGCAGGCCTGGACGCCGACGAAGAGGAGTACGGCCCTAGGAGCGGCGCGGCCATGACGCCGAAGAGCCCCTCCACACGGGTCGGCGTCGAGCAGGATCGCCCCCCCGCCCTCGGCGACGGACCGGGCGGGGCGTTGCCGAGCCGGTCGGGCATGGGACGGACGAATCCTTACGGCGGTATCGGACGGGAGGGGGACGGCCCTGGGGGCGCGGGAAGCAGGTCGCGGATCATCACGAGGAACCGAGCGGGGAGGAGCGGGAGCGTGACCAACTGCACGTTTCGGATGGTGGGGAGGCTCGGATCGAGCGATCCGACGACGACCAGGGTGACATCCGGCACCTCACCCCGGGCCCAATGGCGCCCGGTCGCGCAGTAGTGCCCCGTACACGCCGCGACCACGACGGAGTACCGGCGCCCGAGGTCGGACAGGGGTTGCTCGTCGCCGAGGTCTTGGACGTACCGAGTGCGGATGCCGCTGGACTCCAGCAGGTCTGCGATCGACCGGCCTAAACTCGGTGTCTCCCCGACCACGAGCACTCCGGGACTTTCCATACACCGGTACGACCCCTGGGGCAGGATATAATCGGCAAGTCAGGTCTGGTTCACGAGAGCGGGCACCGGTTGGGCCCGAGGTCCGAGTACCCCGCCCGGGAGGACCGTTCTCCGTCGGTCGGGCCCGCGCGATCGGGTCGATAGAGAGATGAGAGAGCGACAGGTCCCGTCGGGGAGGCGTCCTCGTGGAGCTCGACGCACTCGAACCCGACCTTTCCGAGGCCGTCTTCCGGAACGCCCCCGTGGGCATCGCGGTCATCGTCGCCCCGGGGACGATCGCATGGGCCAATCCAGCGTACTTCGAGACGACCGGCCGGGCCCCGGGGACCGTCGGGATGGACTTCCATCAGATCGTGGACGACGACGGAACATGGTCGGCGGCGATCCGGGAAGCGGTCGCCGATGCCCTTCGGGTCGGCACCCCCGCGAGCTTTCGCTCGGTCCGGGCCCGCTATCGGGACCCGCCCGGCGGGGCCTACCTCGACGTCGACGTGCGTCCTCTCCCCGCTCGCGCGGGGCAGGGGGCGCAAGCGATCCTGGTCGTCCGGGACGTCACCGAACGGGTCCAGGAACAGGTACGCGCCCGACTGTTCTACGAATCGTTCCGGACCTCCACGAACGCGATGCAGCTCACCGACTCGAAGGGGATCATGGTCGACGTCAACCCCGCGTTCGAGCGGATCTACGGCTTCAGCCGTTCGGAGTGTATCGGCCGGAGACCGAGCCTCGTCCGAAGCCGGCACACGCCCCCGGAGGTCTACGAACGGATGTGGGCGGACCTGCTCGACCCCGAGCGAGGGTACTGGTCCGGCGAGATCACGAATCGGGACCGCAAAGGGCGCGAACGACCGGTGCTCCTGAGCATCACGGCGATCCGGACCGCGGAAGGGGACGTGACCCACTACCTCGGCGTCGCCGTGGATCTCTCCGAGCAGCGAGGCTGGGAGCTCCGGGCGGCCCACGCCGACAAGCTCGCGTCGGTCGGTCAGCTCGCGGCGGGCGTGGCCCACGAGATCAACACCCCGCTGGCGAACGTCATGCTCGTCGCCGAGAGCATCCGGCGCCGCACCCAGGACCCGGGGGTGCTGGCTCGGCTCGACACGATGACCGAGCAGATCGAGAATGCGGCGCGGATCGTGCGCGGTCTTCTCGACTTTGCCCGACGCGAAGAACCCCACGTCACCGAGCTCGACCTCGTGAGCGTCGCGCAGGAATCGGTGGCGTTCCTCAAGGGAAAGCAGTCGGCCGATGTCGAGATCGAGGAGGTCTACCCCCCGGGGGCCATCCCGATCGTCGGGGATCGCGGGCAACTGATGCAGGTCCTCACGAACATCCTCAACAACGCCTACGACGCGGTCCAGGGGAAGGGCCTGATCCGGATCTCGGTGCGTCGCCATGGGGCGCGGGCAGAGATCGAGGTCATCGACCATGGCCCCGGGATCCCCCCCGAGGCGTTGCCGCACATCTTCGAACCGTTCTTCACGACGAAGCCCGAGGGGCAGGGGACCGGGCTCGGACTCGCGATCTGTCACGGGATCGTCCAGTCGCATTACGGGTCGATCACGGCGCGCAACGTACCCGGCGCCGGGGCGGGCTTCTTGGTCTCGCTCCCGATCCACGAGGGAGCTCGATCGCCGCCCCGGACCCGCCGAACCCGGAGACCCGAGCCTCGGTCCCGCACGCCCGGGGAAAAGCCCTAATCCTGCCGTATCCCGTCCCCCCACCGTGCGGATCCTCGTTGTCGATGATGATACCGTCTTCCGGGAGGAGCTCGCCGACCTGCTCCGGGAGGACGCGCATGCCGTGGCCGCGGCTCCTTCGGTCCTGAAGGCCCTCGAGTTGCTCGAATCCGACGAGTTCGATGTCGTGCTGACCGACCTCAAGATGCCCCGCCAGGGAGGGCTCGAACTGTTGCGCGACATCCGCAGCCGCTGGCCGCGCACGCTCGTCGTCATGGTGACCGGATACGCCACGGTCGAGACCGCGCTCGACGCGATGAAGCTCGGCGCCTTCGACTACGTGCGCAAGCCGTTCCGCATCGAGCAGGTGCGCGAGACGCTCCGCCTCGCGGCCCAAGAGCACGAGTTCGAATCTCCCGACGATGCGTACCGCGACCCCGTTCGGGAAGCCCGTACCCTGGCGGCGGGCGGGAAACACGAGGTGCTCCTCTTTGCGGAGCAACGCACTCCCGACGAGCCCCATCTACACTTCGAGCCGTTGGATCCGGAGAACCCCAGCCGTATCACGGTGCGCGCCGAAGCGTTCCTGGCCGAGCACTCGAACGCGGCGGTCGTGCTGTCGGGGGTCGAGCGGTTGCTGGAGCGCCACCAGCTCGAGGATGTCGTCGGCGTGCTCGACCGATTGCGAACGGACCTTGCCGGGCACGGTCCGTTGCGCGTCGCGTTCAACCCCCGGCGGGTCGCACCGTCCGTCGCGATCGCCCTCGGGGGCGCCGTCTCGGCCGAGGAGACGCACGCGATCTTCGAAGCGTTGGCCAACCCGATCCGCCGCAAGGTCCTCCAGCGACTGGTGCAGGCGCCCGCCTCGTTCGGCGAAGCGATGCAGGCCGCGGGCCTCGACGACTCTCCCAAGATGGCGTTCCACCTGCGGAAGCTGGTCGAGACCGGGCTCGTCGCCCACGAGGGGGAGACGTACCGCCTGACGGCCCGCGGCAAGGCCGGCGCCCGCCTCCTCATGGACGCTACGTTCCCCCCACCGGCCGGTGCCTCCGGGAACCTCGCGTTCCCGGGTCGCCGTTCCCGGGGCGTCCGCGGGCGACGGCCCGCCGGTCCCCGCACCGGCTGACGCGTTCCAGCGGACCCGCGTTCGGCGGCCGTCCCGAGCGTCCCCGGCGGGTACCCAGCATCGCCACCGTGCCGGGACGGACCCGCGCCCGGAGTCCGGGGTCCGCACGTGCGGGCCGACCCCGCATCGACGCTGTTCCGAGCGGTTCGATCTCCCCGTTCCGCGGGATCCGACCTACAACGGGGTCCGCGCACCCGCACCCGGCCGGCGTCCGGAGGGAGGGTTCCGATCCTCGAGGTTCGGTTCTTGGAAGGTCACGGCGGCTCGCGGGCGTGCCCGGCGGCGGGGGTGACCCCGAACTCCTCGATCAGCCCGACGGTCGGAGGGAGTTCGAGGGGGGGTCGATACTGCGAGGGAGAACGCCCGCCGATGCGCACGACCTTCTCGGCGACCGTCCCGCAGTAGCCGCACTCCTCGCACCGTTGGTTCTCACAGTCGGTAGCGGCGATCCGCCGAAGGAACCCTTGAGGGAACGCGTCGTTGTCGATCACGACATCTCCGAAGGCGGCGAACGCTTCCCGGAGAGGCTCGACCACGTCGGGGGCGACGCCGCGACGGGAGAGCACCGTCAGGGCGTTCAGGGGTCCCTTGATCTGGACGAAGCTCAGGAGGTCGAGGAGATTCCCATGGTACCGACGGGCCGCGTATGCCCCGGCCGCCCTCGCGAGCCAATCGGTCGGACGATTGCGGCCCGAGATCTTGAAACGGTGGACGCCGGCCTCTTCGTAGATCGAGAGGTCCTCGGGTCGGACCCATATCGACGAGATCATCTTCCGGGGGTCCCGGACCACCTCGAGGCCGCATTGGAGAATCGGGAACTCGAACCAGAGGCAATCCCCTCCGGGCTGCGAACAGAGGGAGCTGGTGTTCAGGTGATGGGCCCGGAACGGGCATTCCCGGATGCACGTCTGGTTGACCAGGACCTCGACGCGGGCGCCCGTCCGAACGAGGCCGCGGATGAGCGGGAAGTTCCGGTCTCCCTCTTCGAGGATCACGGTGTCCGCGCCGAGTCGTAGGAAGTACTCCGCTTGGCTGACGGACCGGATCCGTGCGAAGGACGATACGGAGATTGGGACCTCCGGGTACGTCCGGTGGACCGCGTCGAGAAGGGCAGGGATCGCGATGACGAACCCGTCGACGCCGAGATCGAGGAGTTCCTCCACTTCCTTCAGGAAGGTGTCGAGGTACCCCCGGCGGTACTCCCGGAGTCCCAAGTCGTTGCTGTTCAAGGTCGCGTAGAACTCGCGTCCTGCGCGATGGATCGCCTTCACATGCCGGCGGAACCCCTCCCGGTCCACCTCGGGGAGGATGAACGGGGGACGCCCGGCCCCGGTGAGGGAGACCGGAAACCCGCCGAAGAACGTCTGGACCGGCAGATCCGAGACGCGTTCGATGAGAGCGTCGTCGAAATTCGTCGCCAGCACGAGGTCCATTCGTCCACGCTCCTAGGGGGCCGGGGCCGGCCCGACTACGGGCGCTGGGCCGCCTTGCCGGCGTCCTGAGCGCCTTTAGGGTGTCCCGGAAGCGTCCGTAGGAACTCCTCGAGTCGGCTCCGAACCCGGTTCCCGAGGTCTTCGTAATCGTAGCTCACGTCGACGATCGGAATGTCGAGCTTGATCAGGCGCCCCAGGTTGATCGGACTACCGTCGATAACGAATTCGGCGGGGGATTTCCGGATGGTCGCCTCCAGATCGCTCACTTGGGCGTCGCTGTACCCCATCGCCGGAAGGATCCGGTGAAGATGGGGGTACTCCTCGTACACCCGGGCAATGCTCCCCACGGCGAACGGACGGGCGTCGAGGATGATCGCTCCTTCGCGCTCCGCGAGCAGGGTGCCCGCGCCCGAGTCGAGCCCGCCGTGCGTCACGGTCGGACCGTCTTCCACGACCAGGACCCGTCGTCCGCGGATGCGGCCGGAGTCGGGGGCCGAGACGTTCAGCGCGGCCCGCGCGACGAGCGCGCGCGGATTCACCTTGGCGGCATTCGCCTCGACGGTCTCCACGGCCGCCCGAGGCGCAGAGTCGGTCTTGCTGATGACGATCACGTCGGCCATCCGGAAGTTCACCTCTCCGGGATAGTAGCTGAGCTCATGACCGGCCCGCCACGGATCCGCGACGACCAGTTGCAGGTTCGGGGCAAAGAACGGCAGATCGTTGTTCCCACCGTCCCACAGGATCACGTCGGCCTCCTTCTCCGCTTGGCGGAGGATCGCTTCGTAATCGACGCCCGCGAAGACGAGGACCCCTTCACGGAGATGGGGTTCGTACTCCTCGCGCTCTTCGATCGTGCAGCGGGCTCGGTCGAGATCCTCGATGGTCGCGAACCGTTGGACGGCCTGGGCCGCCAGGTCCCCGTACGGCATCGGGTGCCGCACGACGGCGACACGGAGGCCGTTCTTCCGGAAGAACTTGGAGATGTACCGGGACAACGGGCTCTTTCCCGAGCCGGTGCGGACCGCGCAGATGCTGACGACGGGCTTCGACGAGGGAAGTTCCGTGGCTCGGGGTCCCGCCAGAACGAAGCTCGGTCCCGCGGCGAGGACGGCCGAGGCCTTGTGCATGACGTCGGCCTCCGAAAGGTCCGAGTACGCGAGCATGACGAAATCCACGTTCTCCTTCCGGACGAGGTCCGTGAGCTCCTTCTCCGGTACGATCGGGATCCCGTGGGGGTACCCGGGCCCTGCGAGGCTCGGCGGATAGACCCGACCGGAGATGTTCGGGATCTGCGCCGCGGTGAACGCCACGACGTGGATCTCGGGATGCCCTCGATAGAGGACATTGAAATTGTGGAAGTCGCGCCCCGCGGCCCCCATGATGACGACGCGCTGCGCGTTCATGCCGTCGGGCTCCGGGTCGACCGCACCGTTCTCTCGCGGCCCTGAATGATCGGCCTTCCGGCGAATATCGTAACTGCCAGCCCCGTCTCCATGCGCGGGGGGTAAAGTCAGGACGTTAAAACGAGTCGACACGTGCTTTTTGCTCATGGGAACTCGTCGAAGGGAGGGGGGGAGCACGCGCGCGAGGACGAACGGCCAGCGGGCGCTATCCTCGAAACGCGTCGTTCCGCCGACTGGTGCCGGGGAGGGGTGAACTCGGAGGGGACTTGTGCCCCGCTAGAGGTACGGGCCCGCCGGGATTCGAACCCGGGTTTGAGGCTCCG
>JBEKEW010000019.1:0-14816 GCA_050013635.1 Thermoplasmata archaeon
ATTCCGACGTTCCGTGGACTAGCGAAACTAGTGCCGGTGTCCCGAATCGGCCACGGCCAAAGGGTTATACATCGCCGGTCTCGTGGCGTCCTCTCATTCATGGGAAGGCCCCCGAGTTTCGCGATATCGAACCGTCGCCTCAAGGCAGTATCGGCGATAGCTGCTGGACTCGTTCTCCTCCTGATCACGGTTAGCACGCTCGCCTCTGGAACCCTCACAGGTGGGACGAATCCGGGCCATGGTCCGCCCCCTGCCTTGACTAGTATCATGCCTACCTCGACCCGTCCCGAGATCAGCCGGGGAACGTCGAGTGGCCCGGGCTCTCTCACAGCGACCCCCTCGAGCCCGTTCCTTGCCGGTCCTTCGATCCCCCTGGCTCCTGGCACGGATTTCCCGACCTACCTCGGAAACGTCGAGCGCACGTCGTCCGCCTCGTCGGAATCCCTCATCGACCTCACCACCGCGCCCTCGCTCCACTTTCTCTGGAGCAACAATACGGGAGGACAAGCGGTCCAGTCCCAAGTGGTGGAACAGAACGGCATCGCGTACTTCGGGGACCACTCCGGCTACGAATCGGCGGTCTACATGGCGAACGGGACGCTTCTTTGGAAGACCTACCTCGGCCGTGACACGGTCGACCCCGGCTGTCCCGCCGTGTTCGGTGTGACGGCGACTCCGACCGTTGTCGGAGCAACTCTCTACGTGGACGGGGGGTACCCGTCACTGTACGCACTGAATTCCTCGACCGGCGCGGTAGAGTGGAACGTCACTATCGGGGGGTCAGACTCGCTCGGATTCTACGACTGGGCGAGTCCCCTCATCTACGACGACCGCGCCTACATCGGTATCGCGAGCAAATGCGACGACCCGTTGGTTCCGGCCGGTGTGGACGAGTTCAACCTCACCACCCACGCTCTCGTGAACTACTTCAACTCGAGCGCTCCGGGCCTGAACGGTTCCAGTATTTGGGGGTCGGCTTCGATCAACCCTGATACCAACACGATCTTTGTGACCACGGGAAACCCGCACGGGTTGAAACCGACGACCTACAGCGAGTCGGTGGTCGCGCTGAACGCGACGACCCTCGTCGCCCAGGCAAAGTGGCAGGTACCGAAGTGGCAAGTGCGCGGAGACGGGGACTTCGGGGTGACGCCGACCCTGTTCACTCCAGCGGGCGGATATCCGATGCTGACGGCGGCGGACAAGAACGGCTACCTGTACGCGCTCTACCAATCCAATCTCACGCTGGCCTGGGAATACAAGATCTGCTGTCAGATGGCCGGGCAGGACGAACACATCTCGACTTCGTGGGGGGGAGGTTACGTCTACGCGCTCAGCTCGAGCACGACCGTGAACGGTGGGGCCTACAACAGCTCCGTGAGGGCGTTCGACCCGCTGACCGGGGCCGTAGTGTGGGCACGAGGTCTGTCGCAGTCTTCGATGGGAGGATACGCTGCTCCTCTGTGGGTCAACGATCTACTGATCGTCGACGACGGGAGCACACTCTTTGTGTTCAACGCGACCTCGGGCGCTACGCTCTACCAGGACACCGTGGGGGGCCAGTTTGTCGCCGCCCCCTCGATCTCGCGAGGCGAGATCTTCGCGGGCTCGACCGAGGGCATCTTTGCCTTCGACCTCTCGCTCGCGTCGACCGCGACGCAGGCCGCGGCCACCGGCCCGGCACCCTTCAACGACTCGTTCAATGTCACGGGTTCCGGCGGTCTTCCACCGTACCGGTATCTATGGAACTTCGGGGACGGCACTACGAATTCTACGGCCCCTTCGCCTACCCACTCATACTACTCCCCCGGTACCTATCTCGTGACGGTCTCCGTGACGGACCTCGCGGGAAGCATCTCGACCAGAACGCTAGGCGTCGAGGTCGGGCCGGGAATGGGCAACAACGTGACTTTTACGGACACCGGACTTCCTCGGGCCACCCTCTGGTCGGTCGGGTTCGACGGGCTCCACAACGCTTCGACCACCTCCTCGATCGGTTTCGCGGTCCCTTCCGGGACCTTTTCCTACACCGTTGAGTCCCCGGCCGGGTATTCGGCGAGTTCGGGGTCCGTTACCGTGGACCAAACAGGTCAGACCGTCCCGGTCACGTTCGACCCCCTGTATTCCGTAACATTCGAAGAGACCGGCCTCCCCGTTCCGACGTCGTGGACCGTGACTTGGTCTCCGACATCGGGGCCTTCCACGAACGTGAGCTCGAGTTCGAAGACCGTGGAGTTCAGTGAACCGAACGGGACCTACACGTACTCGATCGCTCCGATCTCCGGCCTTCACATCACGGTGGGATCGTACCGAGGAACGGTGACGGTGAACGGAGCGAGTCCATCGACAATCTCGCTGAACTGGACCGAGGTCATGTACCCCGTGACGTTCAGCGAATCGGGCCTACCGGCGGGAGCTTCCTGGTCCGTGAACGTCACCGAGGGACCGACCCTGAACGGGACAGGTAGCACGCTGGCGACCTCCCTCTCGAACGGCACCTACTTATTCACGTCGAACAGCCTCGGCAACCTCTACGGTCCGTCCTACACCCCAGACTTCATCGTAAGCTCCGGTCCGGCTTCCGTGAAGGTAACCTTCTCGATCGTCACGTACGCCGTATCGTTCCACGAAAAGGGGCTGCCCGCCCGAACGAGTTGGAGCATGACGGTGGGTCCTACCACCGCGAACTCCACCTCCGGCATCATCACGTTCGCAGAGCCCAACGGTACGTATGCCTACACCGCTTCGGTTTCCGGCAGCGGGAGCGCCACCGGTTCCGTCACCGTGAACGGAGGCAAGGTCTTGGTGACCGTCGGGTTCTACAAGGTGATGTTCACGGAGAGCGGCCTCCCCGGCGGTACGAACTGGTCGGTGACGACGAACGACGTTGCGCAAAGCTCGACGACCAGCGAGATCATCTTCGACCTCGCGAACGGTTCCTACCCCTACGAGGTTGGGTCGATCTCCGGCTACAAGGCCGCGAAAGAGATGGTGGGTTCGGTGACCGTGAGCGGGAAGAATCCAGCGCCGGTCCCGGTTCACTGGACCCAGTTCACGTACGCCGTGAAGTTCATTGAGACCGGGCTTCCGTCGAGCATGAGCTGGTCGGTGATGATCGACGGACAAACCAAATCGGGCACGGGGAAGACAATCACGTTCAGCCTCCCCAACGGGACCTTTCCGTTCACGATCTCGGCGACGGGATACACGGTGACCTCGGTCTTGGTGAATCCTCTCGTTGTGGACGGCACGACGGTGATCCTCCAGGTCACGTTCGAGCCGGGCTAGCGGGCGGACTCGCGGGCCGCGAAGCCGGGGAGGACCTCGGGACATTCGCTACCGATACGCGGACCTCGTTGGGTCGACGGGAGGCCAATATCTCTAGTCTGAGCGCACCTCGTCGGCAGGGTCGGGCGTACCCCTCGGTCCTTTGGAGCCGCCGGAGAGGATTGAACTCCCGACCTGCTGATTACAAATCAGCCGCTCTACCAACTGAGCTACGGCGGCACCTGCGGCCGATTCGTCAGTCGGGTCTTAAGAACCCTTCCCCGACGCAACCCGTTCTCGAAGCGCGAGCAGGAAGTCTTTAGCCGCCGACCGCGTGACTCCCGCGATGGGAAGAACCCTCGAGTCGGACCGTGTCATCCATGCCCCGCACGGCTCTACACTTTCGTGCAGGAATTGGGGAGCCGAGGCTGCCCTCCGCCTTTTGATGAATAACCTCGACCCCGACGTCGCTCGGGATCCCCGCCACCTGATCGTATACGGAGGACGGGGAAAGGCAGCCAGGGATTGGGAGTCGTACGACCGAATTGTGGGCGCGCTTCGCTCGCTCGGGGATTCCGAAACCCTCCTCATCCAGTCGGGTAAACCGGTCGGCGTGTTCCCAACGCACCCCGACGCTCCCCGCGTTCTCATCGCCAATGCCCTTCTGGTGCCGCGGTGGGCCACGGACGAGGTCTTTTGGGACCTCGAAAGCCGTGGATTGACGATGTACGGTCAGATGACCGCGGGAAGCTGGGTCTACATCGGCACGCAGGGGATCCTCCAGGGGACGTACGAGACGCTGGCCTCGCTCGCGAGGTCCGAGTTCTCCGCCCCGGACCTCGCGGGACGCTGGATGCTGACCTCGGGACTGGGTGAGATGGGCGGGGCGCAGCCGCTCGCAATCACGATGCTTGGGGGCGTCGGGCTCATCGTGGACGTCGACCCGAACGCGCTCGCCCGAAGAAAGGTGCACAAGTACCTTGACGTTGAGGCAGCCTCCCTGTCGGAGGGGCTGAACCTTGTGCGGGAGGCGGTGACGGCGCGACGACCTCTTTCCGTGGGCCTCTGCGCAAACGCGGCGGACGTCTATCCCGAAGTCGTACGCCTGGGCCTGACCCCGGACATCGTCAGCGACCAGACGGCCGCGCACGACCTTCGCGTCGGCTACATTCCGCAGGGGATGACCGTTCTTGAGGCGGACGTGGCCCGGAAGGCGGACCTCCCGGCGTACCTCGCCCGGGTGAAGACCTCGATCGCCGTCGAGGCCCGGGCCATCCTCGACCTCATCCGCCGAGGGTCGAAGGCGTTCGACTACGGCAACAACTTCCGTACCCAGGCCCGCGAAGCCGGCGTCTCGAACGCGTTCGACATCCCCGGTTACGTCCCGAAGTACATCCGCCCACTGTTCGCGGTAGGGAGTGGTCCCTTCCGATGGCTCGCCCTGAGCGGCGACCCCGAGGACATCCGTCGGATCGACCGGATGATCCTGCGAGAGTTTTCCTCGAACGAACATCTCTGTCGGTGGATCCGGCTCGCCTCCGAGAAAGTAAAGTTCCAGGGACTGCCGGCCCGGATTTGCTATATGGGGTACGGGGAGCGGGAAAAGTTCGGCCACCTCGTAAACCGGATGGTCCACGAGCGAGAGCTGTCGGCGCCCATCGCGATCGGGCGCGACCACCATGACACCGGCAGTGTGGCGAGCCCGTTCCGTGAGACCGAGGCGATGCGGGACGGCTCGGACGCGATCGCGGACTGGCCAATCCTCAACGCCCTCCTCAACGTCGCGAGTGGGGCGACCTGGGTCTCGGTTCACCACGGGGGTGGGGTTGGGATCGGGAACTCGATCCACGCCGGCCTCGTACTGGTCGCCGACGGTACGGAAGAGGCCGACCGCAAGATCGGCCGCGCGTTGCACAACGACCCTGGGCTCGGGGTAGCGCGCCACGCGGATGCGGGTTATCCGGAGTCGCTGAAGATCGCAGCGTCAGCCCGGTTCCGCGTCCCCTGAGCCGTACGGGACGCCGGGGCAAAGCCCCTTGAGCGCTCCGGGTCTCCCGTCCGCATGTCGCCCGCGATCACCGAAGCACGAGCCGACCTCCTCGCCCGACGCGTCCTAGTCCAGCGTCTCGGCCTGAAGGCGAAGGAGAACGTCACGATCGAGACCTACCCTTCGTCCCTGCCGTGGGCCACCGGATTTGTCCGCGAGGCGCGCCGGTTGGGAGCGCGGCCCCTGCTCCACTACGAGGACGAGACGTCGTTCTGGCGAGCCATGGACGATCGGCACCCCGAGCGCCTAGGAACAGCGGGCGAACACGAGTGGGCCGCCCTCGAGGATACCGATGTGTACATCTATTTCTGGGGCCCCGAAGACCACGCCCGTGCCCAGCGCTACTCCGACGCGGCGTGGGCCAAGGCCAGGACCTACAACCAGCACTGGTACGAGGTAGCGGCGAAGGCCGGGGTGCGCGGCGCCCGCATGGGGATCGCGCGGGTCACGGAAGCCAACGCCCGGTTTTGGGGCGTCTCCGCCAACGCCTGGCAGCGCGAGCTGTACTCTGCATCGGTACGCGATCCCTCTCCGATCGTGGCCGAAGCCGCCCGGCTCCGCACGGTGCTCGAGAAGGGGCGTTCGATCCGTATCCGGCATCCCAACGGAACCGACCTCCGCCTTGCCTTGGCCGGTCGTCAGCCGCGGGTCGGTCTCGGGGTCATCACCCCCGAGACCCGAAAGGTCCCGTTCGGGCTGATGCAGTCGATCCCCGACGCGAACGTCTACGTCGCCGTCGATGAAGGAACGGCCGAAGGGCGCTTCGTGTCGAACCGCACGAACGCGACGTTCGAAGCGCCCCTGCGCGCGGGCCAGTTCGAATTCACGGGGGGTCGCCTCACCTCGTTCTCCGCGACGTCGGGCGCCGAATTGTTCCGCGCGGCGTTCCGCTCGGGGAAGGTCGGCCGAGACCGTCCCTCCTTCCTCGAGGTCGGGCTCGACCCGGCGATCCGGACCGCCCCAATGTTCGAGGAAAGCGAGCGGGGGGCCCTCACGGTGGGCGTGGGCCGGAACGCGGGATTCGGCGGTAAGAACACCAGCTCCTTCTTCGGCTTCCTCACGGTCGGAGGCGCGGAGCTCCTCGTGGACGACACGCCGGTCGTCCGAGGGGGCCGACTCGTCTAAGTCACCGTCCTGCGAGGCCCGTGCGACACCGTCGCATGGCGTCCAACGACGAGTCTGCTTCCCGGGCCAGCCCCTTATCTCAGGGAAGGTAGGCTTGAGTTGGCTGACGGAATGAGCTCCGTCAGAAGGAACCATGGGGAAAATCGGCGGAACGAAGAGCTGGGTCGCGGCGGTGGGCGTCGCGCTTCTGCTGGCCTTCGTGGTGGTTCCGGCGCTCTCGGGCGCCGCGAGCGCCACGTCGGTCACGAGCACGACCCCGGCCGTCACGAGCACCCAGTGGGCGTACGGCGGCGAAGGATGGTCCAACAACACCCTGAGTATCGGGAACGCGACGGTCACGTGGGACGCGATGTTCGGTTGGACCGTGGTGTTCACGGCGACCGAGACCGGGCCCAATGTGACGATGATCGAGGAGCAGCGGACGGTCGGCATCACGATCGCCGCGACCTTCTCGGGCCCGATGCGCACGGTGAATTACCATTACCACGGACAGGAGGTCGACGCGGCGTTCGCGAACATCACGAACCTGTCGACCGTCTACGTCAACGACGTGGGCGTGCCGGCGCTGGGGATCCTGAACGCATCGGCGTCGATCCAGGCCGGGGTCAACGAGTCGATCAGTGAGACACTGACGGGCCTGGCCCACGGCCCGGCGACCCGTAGCGCGGCGCTCGAAGTGTCCGGATCGGCTCAATCGTCGGTCTCGTTCAGCCCGTCCCTCGGGCTGATACCGCTGAACCTCTCGGGCATCCACGAGTGGAACTCCAGCGCGACCGCGAGCCCCGCGGCGAGCTGGCAGATCGGCTGGAGCTGGAACGACCAGGGGTTCAACGGCACGACCGCCTCGGGTTCCGGGGCACGGTCCGGCAGTCTGAGCGCCACGGTACCGGTCAATCTGACCGGCTTCAAGCTGGTCACGGTGCACCCGTTCTCGGACCACAAGGTCCGGGTCGGGGTGCTCCTGATCATCCAAGGTCCGTTCGACGCGTATGACGGATTCATCCTGGTGCCTCACGACTTCGACATGTTCGGCGGCGCGGCGCAGAGCTACGACTCCCTCGGATTCGGTTCGGCGTCCCTCTCCGCCCAGTCGCTCTACCTGAGCTCGGGCCCGAGCGGACTGACCGTGACTGCGGCGGATGCTTCGTTCGGCTCGAACGACCAGACGGTCAACGCGCAGGCCTCGCCCATCACCGGGAGCGCCCCCGCGGCCACCTCCTCTCCGGGAGCGACCGTCGAGGGCCAGCCGATGAGCGTGGCGCAGGCGAATTCGGAAGCCTACGGCCTGACGCACCCCGGTAGCTCTGCTGCCGCCTCGGCGGCGAGCAGCGGGCTCTTCGCGGCGCTCGTTATCGGTGCGATCGTGGTGGTCGTCATCGGCACCGTCGGGGTCATCGAGTGGCGCTCCTACGCGCGGCGGAAGTCGCAGAAGCAGCTCGTGGGCGGTTACGGCGAGAGCTGGCCTAACGGCGTTCCCCCCGCCCAGGCCCTCCCACCCTTCCCGCAGGGACCGGCCGGCCCCTCCAACGGACCGGGAACGGTCGAAGACCCGAACCGGCGGCTCTAGACACGACGGCCCGCCCCCGGTGGGTCCCCCCGGGACCCACCCAACCCCTTCCCTTCCTCTTTTTACAAGGTCGAAACGGTCACGGAGACGGTGTCGTTTCGAGATGATGTCGGGCGACCTCGAGCATGCGACGGTCGGTCTCGAACGGTACTCGCCCAAGCGCGGTCATGACGGGGGTCCACTCGTAGCGGTCGAATATCTTCTCGATGTGGGCGGTCCGCTCGTGAGTGAAGGCGAGGTAGTAGACGACCGACTTGTAGACGTTCACGTGGTCCTTGGGCCGGTAGAACCGGTAGGAGACCTCGCCCAGCTCGGAGAAGAGCGTCACGTGCTCGAACCCGGTCTCTTCCCGAGTTTCGCGCAAGGCCGTGGTCGGCAGCGATTCGCCCGGGTCGACATGCCCCTTCGGAAGGCACCAACGGTCCTCGTCGCGTGCATGGAGCAGGAGGAGATCCCGCTGGCTCTCATGAACGAGCACGACCCCCGCCGCGAGCTCCGCGACGATTCGGACCTCGGGTCGGTAGGGTTCTCCTCGCGGCGCCATGCCGCGGCCGAGTTCGTGCTTCGCTAAGAAGACTTGGAACCCGCACGGCCGTCGGAGCCACGGACGCCGCTCGACCGGGGCTCGGCCGAATCTTTATGGAGCGAAAGGCCTCCGAGCCAAGATGCTCGATCCGACGGAGGAGTACCACGACCTCGCGACGCTCCTTCGGCGGAAAGCCGAAAAGAACGAGACGAAGCCGGCCCTCCGGTTCGTCCATCGGACCCTCACCTATCGGGAATTGGACGAGCAAACAGAACGGGTCGCCGCCGGCCTCGCGCGGGAGGGAGTGTCCGCGGGAGATCGCGTGGCTACCTTCCTCTTCAACACCCCCGAATTTCCGCTTCTGTGGTTCGGAGCCGCCAAGCTCGGTGCGGTGCTCGTGCCGCTCAACACCGGACTGAAGGGGGAGATCCTTCGCTACGAACTTGCCGACAGCGCTCCCAAGGCGATCGCGGTCGACCACCGACTTTGGGCGGCGTACGACCCTGTGCGAGCCTCGCTCGGGATCGCGCGCGAATGGGTCGCCGACCCCGAGGGCTCGGGTTCGTCCCTACCGAAGGGGACACGACCTTTCTCGGAGCTCCTCTCCGATGCGCCGCTCGCTCCCCAGCGGGAGATCCGGGCGAGCGATCCGGTGTCCGTGATGTACACGAGCGGAACGACCGGACCTCCCAAGGGTGCGATCATCCCTCACGAGAAACAGCTCCTCACTCCCCGCGAGATCGGCCGAAGAAGCCGGCTCACCCCCGATTCGGTCCTGTTCACCGCCCTGCCGCTCTTTCACTGCAACGCGCAGGAGATGACGACCATCACCGCGCTCTTGTACGACCTGACCGCGGCCTTCGACGAACGATTCCACGCGACGACGTTCTGGGAGACCGCCGCGGAGTTCGAGGCGACCCACGTCTCGCTGCTGATCTCCATGATCAACGTCCTCTACAAGCAGCCGGAGAAGCCCTCCGACACCACGCATTGGGTCCGGACCGCGCTGACGGCGGGTGCGACGAGGGCCGTCTGGCCCGACTTCGAGCGACGGTTCGGCCTCACCATCGTCGAGCTCTATGGGATGACCGAGTGCGGGTGCACGACGCTGATGAATCCGCCCGAGCGGATCCGCGTGGGCTCGGTCGGCACCCCTCTCGACTTCGTGGAGGCGGGCGTGGTCGACGACGACGACCGCCCGGTGCCCGTCGGGACGCGAGGCGAGCTCGTCGTCCGCCCCCGGACACCGTTCTCGATGTTCCTCGGCTACCTGAACAAACCCGAGAAGACCGTCGAGGCCTGGCGCAACCTTTGGTTCCACACCGGGGATTTCGTTACGCGCGACGCGGACGGGTACTACTACTTCGTGGACCGAAAGAAGGACGTGATCCGCCGACGCGGCGAGAACCTCGCACCGTACGACGTGGAATCCGTCCTCAACCGCCACCCGGCGGTGTTCGAGTCGGTCGTCGTCCCGGTCCCGTCCCCGCTCGGGGAGGACGACGTCAAGGCCTTCGTGCAACTCAAACCGGGGGAACAGGTGGAGGCGAAAGCGCTGTTCGAATTCTCCGCCGAGCACCTTCCGTTCTTCATGGTGCCGAAGTACATCGAGTTCCTCGACGAGATCCCGAAAACCGCCAACCAGAAGGCCCAGCGCTACGTCCTGCGGGGACGTCGAGGAGGCCAGGAATACGACCGAGACACCCTCGGCGTCGTCGTCCGCAAGCCGTAGGAGCCCCGGTCGACGACGTGCCATCGTCCTGTTGGACGCGAACGCGCTCCTCCTGTGCGCCCGGAGCACGTTCCCGCTCGAAGCGGAAGTGGAGCGGATCGTCGGTTCTGCGGAGATCATGGTCCCTAGTTCGGTCCTCCGCGAGCTCGACGCCCTCGTGGCGCGAGGGGTCCCCGACGCCGGCCTCGCCCGTTCCCTCGCCGGTCGGCATTCCCGGATCGACCATCCCGGGAGCGGGGACGACTCGATCCTGGGACTCGCCATCGACCGCGAGGCGTTCGTCGTGACCGCGGATCGGGACCTCTCCGAGCGGCTGCTCGACGCCGGTCGGGACGTCCTCGTCCCCAGGGACCGGGACCGGCTCGTCCGGAGGGCCGGCCGTCGTCGGCCCCCGAGCAACGGTTAAGAATCGTTCCCCACTCGCTGCGGAGGAGCCGTACGGCGGGCGGGGGACGATGCGAGACGACGACAAGATGTTGAACTTCCCCGACGCCGAGTTCGGCAGCGGCGTCATCGGCGTCTGCGACGTCTGCGGCACACGCCAGGCCGTGATCGTCCTCCAGAAGGAGCGGTTCAAACTCTGCGTCATCGACTTCCTGAACAAGACCTGGCTCCAGAGCCGCAGGGCCCCGGGGGCTCCCCTCCCCCCCTACCACAGCGAACGGATCTGGTTCGAGAGCAAGGCCGCATCCGAGGGGAGAGCGCCGGCGATCGTTCTCACCCCGACGAAGCAGGTTCGCCATCCTTCGGTCTTGATCACACCCGATGTCTACGGGCTGACAACGACCCTGCTGGACGCCGCGATCCGATTCGCCCGGGAGGGGTTCGAAGTGCTGATGCCGGACCTGACCAAGACCGCGGGATTCGGCACCACCCTGCACTTCGCCCTACGGGGGGACGTGCGGTTCCGTGGCGGGATCTCGATCCACTCCAGGCGGGTCGCGAACATCGTGGAACTGTACACCGACGCGCTCAACACGCTACGCGCCCGGGACATGGTCGATCCGGCCAAGACCGCCCTCTTCGGCACCAGCTACGGGGCGAGCCTCGCCCTGGCGCTGGCCGCGCACGATCCGAAGCTCGCGGCCGTCGTCCTCGCCTATCCGGTCGGCACCCGTCCTGCGGACCTGGCGAAACTCGTCACGGTGCCGATGCTCTGCATCTCGGGCGACCGCGACCGGCTCGCCCAGAAAGCGAAGGGCCAGCTCGAGCGAGCCCGTATGGGGACCCGCAGCGCCTTCGAGTTCGTGGACCTCCCCGGAGGCCGTCACGATTTCCTCTCCCGATACTCCTCGGGGTACGACCTTGCCCAGGCCGAAGAGGGCTGGAAACGGATCGTCGAGTTCTTGCGCCGCCAGCTCCTGCCACCGCCCCCGAAGCCGCCGGCGCTCCCCGTGAAGCCGACCCCGATGGCCCCCGCCCCCCAGCCTCCGCGGGTCGTGCCCACCGCGGTCGTAACGTCCGCCGCGGGACCGGTGCCGCCTCCCGTGGTGGCCCCCCCTCCGAGTTGACGGTCGGTTACCCCAACGGGAACGTCCCCACGTCGTGAACGAGCTGACGCGCGACCCGGCTGAAGCGCAGGAGCTTCGCCATCTTTCCGCGAACCTTGAGCGTCCCGCCCAGGATCGCCGGCACGGGGTCGATCCGGCGATGGAGGACCTCTCGCCAGTTTCCCTCCGACGCTTCGAAGACGAATTCGCTCTCGGTAGTGCGGGAGTTCTCGATGAAGCGGGCGCTTCGACACTGACCGTTGCCGAGATCCCGGTGGACGCCGGGCGACGGGAGGCCTTCCGCCCCCGGAGGAGGTACCCGCAGGAGGATGTCCTCCTCCCACCGGCGCGCGACTTCGGCGTACCCCGCGTCCTCGTTGACGGCCACGCGGAGCGCGTCGGCCCACGGTTGGGAAGGAAATCTCACGGCAAGGGGAATGCCGGCCCGTGCGTGCGCCGCTTACGAGTACTCGTAGAATCCGCGGCCCGTCTTGCGGCCGAGGTGACCCGCGTCGACCATCCGACGCAGGAGGGTCGACGGGCGGTACTTGGGGTCGCCGTACTCCCGTTGGAGCGTCTCGGAGACCTCGAGCGCGACGTCCAGCCCGATCAGGTCGGCGAGCTCGAACGGCCCCATCGGGAATCCCGCGCCGGCCTTCATCGCGAGGTCGATGTCCCGGGAAGAGGCCAGCCCTTCCTCGAGCGCGAAGCACGCCTCGTTCAGCACGGGGAGCAGGATCCGGTTGACCACGAACGCGGGGGACTCCTTCACTCGGATCGGGACCATCGGGGACCGATGGTTGCGCAGGCCCTGCAGGAAGTCGATGGTGTCGGTGATGACGTCCTCGCGGGTCTCGACCCCACCGGCGACCTCGACCAACGGAAGGGTGTACGGGGGGTTGAAGAAGTGGACCACGAGCGTCTGGTGGACGTGCTTCAGGCCGCGGGCCAGCCGGGTGAGCGAAAGCGAGGAGGTGTTCGAACCGATCACGGCGTGATCGGGAAGAACGGAGTCCAGCGCCTCGAGCACGGGCCGCTTCACCTCGGCCCGCTCGAATACCGCCTCGACCACGAAGTCGACCTTCTCGAATCCGTCGTAGGTGGTCGTCCCGCGCACGCGTCCGACGGTCTCCGATCCGCGGGCGCGCGTGAACTTCGGTGCGAGGCGCTCCCGCAACTTCGCGGTCTGAGGTCCGGTCAGCTCGACCCCGAGGCCGGCGATCCGCTCGAGCTCCTTGTCGGCCCGCCCCTCCTGGAAGGCGACGAGCTGGTCGACGTAGCCTCGGACGCGAGCGAGACCTTTCTCCACGAGCTCTTCGTTGACATCCTTGAGCACGACCGAGATCCCGTTGAACGCCAGCACCTCGGCGATCGCCGCGCCCATCGCCCCCGCCCCCACCACGCCGGCTTGAGTGACCCGCATCGCTCGTCCCTCCGTCGCACGAGCTCCGGTGGCGTGAATAGGCTATCGGCCGAGGGGCCTTGCAGGGGGCTTGGATGTCGAATACTCCCGGGCACCCGATCGGTTGTGAGCCGGCCCGATTCGTCTTGGAGAGACCGTCCCGGGACCCTGCGTCTTCAAGGACTTGAGCGCAGGTATTGTCTCCAGTGAGGACGCCCCGGAGGTCCGTTACAACAAAGAATCCAGTACCGGAATAGTATATATATAAATCATACCATGATCGACAAGTTCGATGCACGCCGTCTCATATTTCGTCCGCTCCGGCGAGGCGAGGATCCCAGCGGTATTCGTCGCCGCACCCATCCCTCGCGGCCGTCCACGGGTCCGTTTTCTAGTCCGGATTTCGACCGAAGAGGATGCCGATTCCGCGAACAAGGCGAGTATCCCGCTCTTCGCGCTGACCTCGGACACCATCACGGCCCTGGGCTATCCAGTCCGATTCCCGAGCCAGCTCGTCGTCGCGCGATCGATCCTCCGGGCGGTTGAAACGAGGTTCCGAACGATCTCATTCGTCTCCGAAGAGGCGGCTTTGAGGCCGCGGATTGAGGACGTCACGCTCGCGTTCTCGAACCTGGATCCGATAGCCGCCCGGGTCGTCCTCGAAAGAAATAGGGCGGATGTCGACCCGGAGTATCTCCTCAAGCGGGTCCTATCCGAGAACCTAGAGGCCCGGGCGACGTATGCTCGCTTCTTCGACCTGGCTCCGGCACTTCCAAGGGTGGGGCCCTCGATATCGGCCAAGAGTCTCGAACGAGAGTTCCGGAAGAACCCTCCAACCGGGAGGATTCCGTGAAGTCCGAACAGGTCGAGCAAGTGGCTCGGTGGTTGGACAGCCTCGGCATTCGCCACGTTGTCGTGGGTGGCTCGGCGATCGAGCACCCGGTCCCGGTAGGAACCGGGGATGTGAATGTACTCGTGGCGGTAGGTGACTGGGAGGCGATCGACCGGGCGCTCGAGAACCGGGCCGATGCGATCCCTCTCGAACCGTACACCGGCACGATTCGCTCGACGAAGCTTCATCTCGGGACCGAGACGGTCGACCTCGAGTTCATCTCCGGACAACCCTTTTCGGGGAACTTGGCGGGTGACGATTTCCTCGATTATGTCCGGACGTACCGGGCGACCAAGACGCGGGGGGTGCGCTACGCGACGCCTCCGGTGGTCTGGTACATGCGACTCTCGGTGGACGATCAGTGGCAGCAGTACGTATGGAAGATCAACCGGGACATCAAAGCCGGCGTTCCCGCTTCCACTCTCGAATCCGTCATGGAGATCGCGGACCATTTCGGAGTGGGCCCCCGGATCCGAGAACGAATCGAGTTCACGCGCAAGACACTGCGGCTCTACGAAGCGCCCCGGCGCGTCCCGGAATAGGGTACAGAGAATGGTATCTCGAGGGCCAACCCGTCTTCACGAGGTATTCCCGGCCGACCTCCTCTCGAACCGCGCGAAGGCACAGGGTTTAAGGGCAGACGCTCCTCGGCTCTCTCGCGCGGGGATGGCCCAGCCCGGTAAGGCGCAGGATTGCTAATCCTGTGGTGATTTCACCTCGGGGGTTCAAAAGAAGGTCGGGACGCCCCGACCTTCGGAGATTCCCCCT
>JBEKEW010000020.1:0-14728 GCA_050013635.1 Thermoplasmata archaeon
GCCTCGGCCGTGCTCAGCGAGCGGCCGACCCGGGCGTCTAGGACCCGGCCGTCGCCGGCGACCGTTGCGAAGTTCAACCGGAAGGCGACGTCGCCCGGCGCGAGGTCGATCCCGATACCTTCGGCCTCCAGGACCCCGCGCCCGGGGGAGTCCCGAACGGGATCGTACCCGAGGAGCGCAAAGACCCCCGCGTCGGACTCGGGAGCGATCCCGGGGCCGACCACGACCACCTGGCCGAGCCGGCCGATCGTGCAGGCGTGATCCAGGTGCGGCGTGAACGCCGCTTCGACCGGGCTGCGGTCCCCGGTGTCCGGATGCGGACGGTCCCCGAGACCGTCCAAGATCACGAGGGCGTACCGTACCGGGGAGATTCGGGCCCGGGACCCTGCTTCCGACATCTTCTTAATAAATCCACGCCGGACTGTCGTGCGTCTCCGTGCAGCCGCGTCGCGCCGTTAAGAGTTTCCTGAGGACCCGGTGGGGGTTCCTCGTCCTGCTCGCCCTCGCGATCGGCACCATCGTGCTCACCTACACCTACGTCGGCGGGATTCTGCTCGCGATCGTTGCCATCCTGGTCTTCGGCCTCGCCGTTCCGATATGGGTCGGGGTCAGCCGGCCCCGCACCCTCGCGATCATGGGGATCGTGATCCTGCTCGTCAGCGCTCCGTTGATCGCCCTGGTCACGACAAGCGAGGTCCTTACACCGCCCGGGACCGCCTCCTCGCCCACGGTGACCCTGCCCTCGGGCCGCAGCGGATCGGTTCTTCAGAACGCGACGGTCTCCCCGTTCGTTTCCGAGCCCCCTTCGACGTTCACGTGGACCGTTTCGATCTTCCCTATCTACGTGCCGCCGAACTCGAGCCGCGCGTTATGGATCGACGTGTTCATCAGTACGTGTCTCGGCGCGACCGGGCCCAACTCGCCGAACTGCGCTTCGGGCTACCCATTCTACGTCGTGAACCACACGCTCTCCGGCGGCCTGACGAACGGCACGGTCGTCCCACTCCAGTACACGCTCAATGGCGACTACATCTGGTCGTGGCAGATGGGGATTGCCTACTACAACAAGACCGGGAACCTCACCTGGACGTTCCTTGTCGGCGATCCGACGTACAACGGGCTCGAAGGCCCGATCACCGGCGACTACTGGAGCACCTATGGACTGCTCATCTTCAACGTCTTCGAGGCGGTGCTGTTCTACCTCGGTCTGGTCTTCTTCATCGGCCTGCTGCTGTATATGGTCCTGAAGAACCGCAAACGCCGCCAGCAGGAGCAGAGGGCCCGCGCGAACCCCCCGCCGCCCGTGGCGAGTGCTTCCACCTCGGCGCCTCCGCCCTCCGCTCCCCCGGCGCTGGCTCCGATCGCCGAGGCGGCCTGCCCCAACTGTTCGGCCGTCGTGTATCCGGGAGAGAAGGTCTGCTGGAAGTGCGGAACGCGGCTGTCATCGCCGCCCTCGTCCGGGGATTCCCCGCTTCCGTCCGCTCCCAAGGGATAGGACCGATCCCCACGGACCGTCCCTCCCTCTCACCGGTATGGGAGGCTGGCCTGGACCGAGCCGGACCAGGAACCCTGTCCGGCCGCGTACAAGATGCATCCTGCGGGGGGAGCGTGGATCGGGGTCGTGCCGGAGTCGATCCACAGCGTCATCGACAGCGTGAGCGCATTGTTCGTCGCGTACCCCGGCCCCGCGGTCCACCCCTGACTGGAACCCGCCTGGGGCCCGGGAGAGTAGGCTACAACGTGATTGCTCGCATCGATGAAAGTGAAATTCCAGCTCGCTGTGGACACCGTGTATCCGCTCGCGTTCTGAACGTACAGGCTCATCGAGGACGGAGCAGGGCCGTTCGCCGTCTGCAACGGAACGGACCAGCAGTAATCGCCCGACGCGCACCCGACCAGACCGGTGCCGGTACGCACCGTCGGCGTGCCGAACGCGAAATTCGACTGCAGCGGTGTGGTGGAATGGCCCAGAAGGGGGATCAACAGGGTGTACAGCACGGCCGCAATGATCACCGTGATCGCGACCAGCAGGATCGTGGCGATGATCGGCGACACCCCGCGTCGACCCCGGCGCAACCGACCCCGACGAATCCGTGCGTTCATGGTGCCTGTCTCGGAGCGAACCGGTGCTCGACGGAACGGTAACGACCGTATCCCGCATTTGAAGCTTCACCCGGACTGGTCTCTTCGTTGAAGCTCGAGCGCATGACCCGGCCTCGCCCGGCAAGCGTAGAACGCACTTGTCGCGGACCTCGTCGCGTGGTTATACACGAGAAGACCGGTCGGCCCCCGTGTTCGACAGCACCGTTTTCTGTTCGACACCTCAGAGATCGGCGCGAACAGGGCATCGGTGTCCGTGCTGACGCAGCTCGCCCGCATGTTTAAGTAGCTGCAGGTCCGTCCAATTGACGCAGTTGTGTTCGACAACGCTTCAAAGCGGAGGTCCTCTCGCTCTCGCGGGCGAGCGGCCCTCCCGAAGGAACCGGAGGAGGCGCGCATCGCCCTACGGTGCAACCGCAAGGAGCTCGAGTTGCTCGACTCGTTCGTCGCCAGTGGCGACTTCGAGAGCCGCTCCGAGCTCGTGCGGGGGGCCCTGCACGCCTTCCTTCGATCCCGAGCGCTGTCGGCCGTGCCGACTCCCCGCGTGGATTCGGAGGGCCTCATGGAGGTCCCCGTCCGCCTGCGCCCCGACGAGGTAGCGACCTGGGAAGCATACGCCAAGACCATCGCCAACGGCCGACCGGTGGCGGATCTCTTTGCCGAGGCCGTCCGCCACCACGAGCGAAGACTGGAAGCGGTCGACCTCGCGAAGCGCGGGCGGGAGAGGGTTCGAGAAGCCGTGGACAGCCGGGCGAAGGTGCATGCGCTCGGCGAGAGCGCTCGCAACCTCGAACGGAAGGGGTTGGTCGGTCGGTGAGACGCGGTCAGCGAGGTTCGAGCACGATGCGGAAGAGGGGTGGGGGCGACGTACGAGGTGGAGCAGCGAGGAAGCGACGAGCATAGTCGGGCACCAACGAGCGGGGCCCGCGTTACGACCGACGGTCCGGAGGGCTGGCGACTAGGCCAGGACATACGGTTCGTCTTGGTGGCGGTCGGAGGAGGAGGGGTTCGGATCGGGCGGGAGGTCGCCCGGCGGCACATCCGGCATCTCGAGACCGTGGCGATCAACTGCGATCCGAAGGTACAAGGTTTCGAGGAGTTCGATCGTCGGGTCTACCTCGGCCCGGATTCCGGCGAAGAGATCGACACCGGAGGCTCCGCGTTCATCGGCGGCGTCCTCGCCCGCGCCGCCGAACCCGCGCTGGAGCGACTGTTCGAAGGCGCGACCGTCGTCGTGATCCTCGGAAGCCTCGGTGGCGGCGCCGGTAGCGGCGCCCTTCCCCACGTCCTCGAGGTCGCGAGTCGTCACGGACACCTCGTCAGCACGTTCGTCGTCAAGCCGTTCCGATGCGAAGGGGAGCGCCGGGCGCTCGCCGAGCGCGCGGTCGGTCGTCTCCACATGGTCCAATCGTTCATCGACAAGCAGAACCACGGGCGCGCGACGATCCAGGTCCTCGACAACGAGTCGCTCGTCCACCTCCTGGGTCCGGTCGCCTTCTCGAAGGTCACGAACTACTGGGCCGACGTCGTCTCCCAGCACATCGAATCGTCGATCATCGGTGAGTTCGAGCAGGCCGTCAGTGCCATCGGCGCGAACTGGACTTCGTCCGCCGTGGCGACCGACGAGCTCTCGGTGCCCGTCCTCATCCCGAACCGCCCCGCCCCCGAGGGCGTGACGCCGCCGGTCCCCCCGACGCCGCTCCCCGTGGCCGCTCCGGTTCCGCTGGAAGCCGAGCTCACGATCGAGGTCATTCCCGAACTGCGCCCGCGGGAGATCCGCTAGGCCGTTGGACCGCCCCCGAAGGTCGCCGGCCGGGCACCGCGCCGACCGGTGGCCACAACCTTATAGGCCGTGCGGGCTCGAAGAGGATCGATGGACGGCAAGCTTCTGACCCTCCTCCTCACGATCGTCCTCCCCGCCGCGCTGATCGGAGTGACGATCGCCTACTTCGGGTCCAACCCGCTCTCGATCTTCGCCCTGCTGATCGTGATGGTCGGGGGCTCCTTCTACCTGCTCTCCTACACCGAGGCGTTCGCCTCGGATTAGTCGCGCGCGCTATCGATACATCTCGACCGGCGACGAAGCCGTCGACGTCCCTTGTCCCTGCGAGGCGTGCGTCTTCATGGCGCTGCGCAGGGCCTTCTCGATCTCCTCGGCCTGCGCCCGCAGCGGCCCGGTATCGATGCGGACCTCGGGCAGGATCCGATCGACGGCCTCGATGAGCGTCGCGCCGGCCCGGTGGTCGGGGTAGCCCTCACCCATCCGTGCGCTGACGAGCAGCACCGCGACCGGGATGGACCCCCCGATCCCTTGAACGAGAAGGGCTCCCGATACCCCGCCGATGATCCCATCCTCGAGCGCCAGCGCCCCGCTCGCCGCGAACGCCTTCTCGAGCGTCGGATTCCGCCGGGAGAACGCCGCCCAGACCTTTTCGTCGGGCGGTTCGGCCTCCGGGTCATCGCCGGTCGGGTGCGGGATGACCCCTTCCAGACCGAGGACCCAGCGGGCCTTTCGCGCTGCCGCGCCCTCCATGATCGTGCTCGCGAGCGCGGACGCCTGCGGAGGGGTCGGCGGGAACTCCGACAGGATGACCGCGAGATCCCCCCGTCCGTAGACGCGGATCGGCGGGTTCACTTGGCCTCCCTGGATCACCGCGATCGGGATCATCTCGGGCGATTCGAACCGACCGATCCGGGGCAGCTTGAGGGCACGGACCATGTACAGGGCCGCGACCGTCGTCGCCAACCCCGCGCTCGGAAAGCAGGAGATGACAACGGCATTCGGCTGAAGCACCGCGGCCCCTTCGTCGCGCCAGATGAACCCCATCGCCCGCCTCGCCGACTCCATCCGGTGCCGGGATTTAGTCTCGACTCCCACGCAGAGCCGGTCCGATGTGGGGGCCCGAGCGCCGCGACGACCCGAACGTCGAACGCGACGTCCGGGGTGCAACGGCCGACCGCGTACCCCTACCAGATCGAGACACGTCGCGCGACCGGCCGTCGCATCGGCGCCCCCTCCCCGATCCCGAAGGAGTTCCAGAACTCGGGAAGGTTGGAGACGGGGCCTACGGCACGGAATCGGCCGGGAGCGTGCGGATCGGTCGTCAGCCGACGGCGAAGCTCCGCCTCCCGGACGTTCGACCGCCAGATCTGGCCGTACGCGATGAAGAACCGCTGCTCGGGGGTCAACCCGTCGATCGTCTCGCGGCGGGACCGGCCGTCGGCGAGACGGCGCCGCAACGCTTCGAAGGCGATGCCGAGACCGCCGAGGTCGGCGATGTTCTCCCCCATGGTCAGCTCCCCGTTGACGTGCGCCCCGGGAAGGGGCTCGAACTCGGAGTACTGGTCGACGATCCGCTGAGCTCGTTCTCGAAACTCGCGTGCATCGGCGGGAAGCCACCAGTCGCGCAGGTTCCCGTCGGCGTCGTACTTGCGCCCCTGGTCGTCGTACCCGTGGGTGATCTCATGCCCGATGACCACCCCGATGCCGCCGTAGTTCACGGCATCGTCCATCGCCGCGTCGAAGAAGGGCGGCTGCAGAATGCCCGCCGGAAACACGATCTCGTTGAGGGTCGGTTCGAAGTAGGCGTTGACCGTCGGGGGGGTCATGTTCCACTCGGTGCGGTCGACCGGGGATCCCACCCGAACGATCCTCCGTCGTATCTCGAACGCCGCGGCCCGCCGGATGTTCCCGACGTAATCGCGGCGGGAGATCCGTACCCGGGAGTAATCACGGAATCGCTGCGGATGACCGATCTTCGCGGTGAATCGATCGAACTTCGCGAGCGCGCGGGCGCGGGTCTCGTCGGTCATCCACGGGACCCGCTCCAGCCGATGGCGGAAGACCTCCTTCAGGTCCTCCACCAGCTCGACCATCCGGTCGCGGGCCTCGGGAGGGAAGTAGCGCTGGACGTACAGGCGGCCGAGCGCTTCCCCGATCGTGCGGTCGATCACGATCGCGGCCCGCTTCCACCCGGGCTCGGGCTCGGGTTGGCCGAGAAGCCGACGATGGAAGAAATCGAAGTCCTCGTTCTCGATCGCAGGGTGCAGGTGGGGCGCGCTGCTGTGGAGGAGCTGCCAGCGTAGGTAGACCCTCCAGTCTCCCACACGCCCGTCTCCGACGAGCCGGTTCACGGTGTCGAAGAACTCGGGTTGGCCTACCACCACATACGGGGCCTTCCCCGCGCCGCGCGCCGACAGGTACTCCCTCCAGCGAAGGGCGGGATGACGCTGGGCGATCTCGTCGATCGTGAACCGGTGGTAGTTTTTGTCGGCGTCGCGGAGCTCGGTTCGGCTCCGGCTCGCCTTCGCCAGCTCCGTCTCGATCCGCCCGACGGTCTCGGCGTGGACCGCGGCACGGGCGGGCGGCTCTCCGAGCAGGGCGAGCACCTTGGCTACGTGAACCTGATAGGCCTCCCGCTCGGCCGAAAAGGTGTCGTTGAGGTAGTACTCCCGGTCGGGGAGGGAGAGACCTCCTTGGACGAGGTACAAAGCGTAGATGGAGCTGTTCTTCTCATCGGCCGCTACGGCCGTGCCGAAGATCCCCGGGATCCCCTGACTGTGGAACCCCGCGAGGGTTGCGATGAGAGCGCGGCCGGAAGAGATGGTTCGGATCTCGCCCAGCTCGCGCTCGATCGGTCGGAAGCCGGCCCGTTCGCGACGGGCACCGTCGAGCGCCGAGGCGAAGAAGTCGCCGACCTGGAGGCGGGGAGACGAGCGGGAGCTGCGTGGGGACGCCGCGGCCGCGACCAGGATGCCGCGCACCTGCTGGAAGTTGCGTTCCCGCAGTTCGTCGAACGCGCTCCATCGAGCTTGGTCCGGCGGTACGGGATTCTGGTCCAGCCAGCGGCCGGCGGCGAATCGGTAGAAATCGGTCGCCGGATCCGTGGATCGGTCCATGTAGTCGACCGAGAACCGGGGGACCCGATCGCGCGGCAGGGGGGCCGCCTCCGAAGGAGCATCGACCGCGGGGATCGTTCGACGCGGGCGGACCTTGTGCGTGGCCACGACGACCGGTCTCCGGAGGTCCATCAGAGGCACGTCCCTGATGAAGGTTGGCTCGGCGTCTCCGTTGACGGTCCAGGATCGTCGCCTCCGGCCCCGGTGGAGGAGGCTCTCGGTCTCCGACCGACCGCTCCGGGGATCGGGGCCGTACGCCGGCGACGCGCGAAAGTCAACGACAAGTACTGGAGCCCGCTCTCCGCCGCCGTGGGGCTTCCGTTCAAGGAGATCGTCCAAGCGGAGCAGCTTCCGTGGAGCGCGCTCGCAGGCCGGAGCGTCGCCGTCGATGGATACAACGCGATCTACCAGTTCCTCGCGACGGTCCGGCAGGCCGATGGGGAACCGTTCTCGGACGCGCGCGGCCGCCCCACGAGCCATCTCATGGGCGTCTTCTATCGGACGACCTCGTTGCTGGGCGAGGGGGTCCGGCCGGTCTGGGTGTTCGACGGTCGACCTCCGGACCTGAAGGCCGGTACCCTGCGCGCCCGGTTCCACGCCAAGGAGCGCGCGGAGGAGCAGCGCCAGGAGGCCCTCGCCGCGGGCGATATGGAGACGGCCCGACGAAAGGCGGCCCAGACGTCCCGCTTGACCCCCTCGATGGCCGAGGAGGCCATCGGCCTGCTCGCGGCGCTCGGGATCCCGACGGTCCGTGCCCCCAGTGAGGGAGAGGCCCAGGCGGCCCGGATGGCCGCGGCGGGCGCCGTATGGGCGTGCGCATCGGAGGACTACGATGGGCTCCTCTTCGGTGCCCCTCGGCTCGTGCGCGGCCTCGCCGCCCGTCGTTCGAAGGGGGTCGATGCAGGGGCCCAGTTGATCGATCGGGATCGACTGCTCGCGACCCTCGGCATCGACGGCGACGAACTGATCCTGATCGGCATCCTGGTCGGCACCGACTTCAACGAGGGAGCGGTCGGTTACGGTCCGAAGAAGGCCCTGAAGCTTGTCAAGGAACACCTCGGATGGGAGGCGACGGTCGGGCGTGCGGGGCTCGACCCGAAGGAGGTCGCCGACGTCGCCGAGATCTTCCGCCGTCCCGACACGATCGACACCCCCGTGCCGGAGTTTGGACCGATCGACGATGAGGCCGTGCTCCGGTCGCTGGTCGACGACCACGGGTTCTCCGAGGAACGGGTGCGTTCCGCCATCGACCGAGCCCGCCGGGGGTCCCGGATTGTGCCCCGGCCGGCGCCCGCGGTCGCGACCCGGGGGCGCCAAACGCTGCTCGACGGGTTCGGGGGGACCGCCGCATGACGCCATTCGAGTGCGTTCCGAACTTCTCCGAGGGCCGTGACGAAGGGAAGATCCGCCGGATCGCCGACGCCGCCCGGGCGGTACCGGGCGTCGCCGTGCTCGACGTCGAGTGGAATGCCGACCACAACCGCACGGTGATCACGCTCGTCGGCGACGGGGATGCGTTGCTCGACGCGGTCCTTGGAATGATGACGATCGCCACCGAGGTGATCGATCTGACGCACCACACCGGAGAGCACCCCCGCATGGGCGCGACCGATGTCGTGCCGTTCGTTCCGCTCGCCGGCGCGACGGTCGAGGACGCCGTGCGTCTGGCCGGGCGCATGGGGGAGCGGGTCTGGAAGGAACTGGGGATCCCCGTGTACTTTTACGGGTCGGCGGCGCGCCGACCGGACCGGGTCGACCTGCCGTCGGTCCGCCAGGGCGAGTTCGAAGGGATCCGCGAGGAGATCGGGAAGAACCCGGCCCGAGCCCCGGATATCGGGGAGCCCCGGGTCCATCCCACGGCCGGAGCGGTCGCGATCGGAGCGCGGCCCGTCCTCATCGCATTCAACGCCTACCTCACCACGCCCGACGTCGCGATCGCCAAGAAGATCGCGAAGGCCGTCCGCGCACGGGACGGGGGGCTCACCGAAGTGCGGGCGCTGGGCTTCGAGATCAAGGAGCGGGACCGCGCGCAGGTCTCGATGAACCTGACGGACTACCGCAAGACCCCCATCCACCGCGCGCTCGAGCAGGTCCGCCGGGAGGCGGAGCGGTTCGGCGCGGGCGTCGAGGAGTCGGAGATCGTCGGGGTCGTTCCCGAGGACGCCCTCTTCGACGCGGCCGAGTTCTACCTTCAACTGAACCGTTTCGATCGGGCGACCATCCTCGAGCGCAAGGTTCGAACGGTCGCCTCCTCGATGCCGGGCGGCGAGTCGCTCGCCTCGTTCGCCGGTCGACTCGCCGCGCGGACCCCGACCCCCGGTGGCGGCAGCGCCTCCGCGGCGGCCGCCGCGTTCGGGGCCGCGCTGGGCGAGATGGTCCTCTCCTACTCGATCCTCAAAGCCCAGCCGGACCCGGAACTGGTCGCGGTGCGCGCGGAGTGCACCGCGGCCCGGGCCGCGTTCCTGAAGGGGATCGAGGAGGACTCCCGGGCGTACGACGCGGTCCAGGTGGCTCGCAAGGCACTGAAGGACCACGCGGAGGACGCGGCGTTGAAGGCGGCCCACCTGGCCGCCGTGCGCGGAGCCGCGGAAGTCCCGCTCGAGACCGCACGGCGCGCCCAGGCGATCGCTCGCCGACTGCGCGGGGTCCAGGGCCGCACGAAGGCCGCGTTGGCGAGCGACGTCGTGACCGCGCTCGCGTTGCTCCGCGCGGCGACCGAGGGAGCGTTGGAGAACGTGGTGATCAACCTCGCGGATCTCAAGGCGGCCGGGGAAGAGGTCGGCCCGATCGAGGCCGAGGTGACCCGTCTGCGCCTTCCGTAGGGCGGCGGGCGGCTCGATGACGCTGACGCGCCCGCTCGTTTGGATCAACTGTGCCGCGTCGGCCGACGGACGTCTCGCGTTCGACGAAGGGGTCCGGGCGCGTCTCTCCGGCCCGGAGGACCTCGCGCGCGTCCAACGGCTGCGGGCGGAGTCCGACGGCATCGTGATCGGTGTGGGGACGGCGATCGCCGACGACCCTTCGCTTCGCGTACATTGGGAGCTATTGGACGGCGGGCCGGGAAGTCCGCCGACCCGTATCGTCCTCGATTCGACCGGGCGCCTTCCCGGATCGGCCCGGCTCCTGGACGGCAGCTTGCCCACGATCGTGGCGACCAGCGAGCGGTGCGCGCGGCGCTTCCCCGCCCACGTCACGACGATCGTCGCCGGCGCGCAGCAGGTCGATCTCCCGCGGCTGTACGACGAGCTCTACGCGCGCGGCCACCGGCGCCTGCTGATCGAAGGGGGCGCGCAGGTACTGGCGAGCGCGCTGCGGCCGGGGCTCTTCGATCGGTTCACGGTGTACGTGGCCCCGCTCGTCATCGGCGAGAGGGCGGCGCCCCCGGTCGTCTCGGGGCCGGCGGCGCGGCGGATGGAGGACGTCCTGCCGCTCGAACTGCTCGCCGTCGACCGACTCGGGGCCGGGTACGTCGCATCGTACGGTCCGCCGGGAGCGCCGGCGTCCCCACCCCCCTAGGGGCCCCGCCCCGGCTGGCCTTATCCGCCCGAAGCGTTCGACCCGCGGGGAGCCCCGATACCATGAAGCTCGTGCACTTCTCGCTCGCCGATCAGTTCCACTTCGGGATGCTGACCGACTCCAACGAGTACATCGACCTCGACACGGCCTGCCGCGACTACTTTGGCGTGAACCCGATCAAGGGCGCCGACCCGAGTCGCTTTCGCGACATGCAGGGGTTCTTCGCGGGCGGCGCCGAGTCGGTCGAGATCACCCGGAAGATCATCGAGTACATCGATCGCCGCCGCAAGGCCGGTTGGACCCCCCGGGCCGCGACGGGGGCCCGCTTCCTGTTCAAGCCCGAGGAAGGGGTGAAGCTCCTCGCCCCGGTCGTGCGCGGCGTGAAGATCTACTGCCTCGCGTCGAACTCCAAGAGCCATGTCGCCGAGCAGGGGAAGCCGCTGCCGAAGCAGCCGTACACCTTCACACGGTTCTTCAACAGCCTGGTCGGTCCGAGCGAGCCGCTCGTGCTGAACCCGGTGGGGACGTTCCCGGACGTCGAGCTCGAGCTCGCGATCCTGATCGGCCAGAAGGGAAAGCACATCCCGGCCTCCGAGGCGATGAACTATGTGGCCGGTTACACGATCGCCCTCGACATGGGCTACCGCGACCTGCAGTTCCCCAGCGAAGGGCCCGTCGACTGGGTGATGGGCAAAGGGTTCGACTCGACGATGGCCGTCGGTCCGTGGATCGTCCCCAAGGAGGAGCTCGGCGACCCGTACCCGCTCGCGATGGAGCTCAAGGTCGGCGGCGTCGTCCGACAGAGCGGCGACACCAACGACTACATCTTCCGGATCCCCGAGATCATCGCGCATCTCTCCCGTGGGATCACGCTCGAGCCCGGCGACCTGCTCTCGCTCGGCACGCTGTCGGGGACCCCGGGCTTCGAGTTCGGGAAGGAGAGCCGCCGGCTCCAGGTCGGCGATCAGATCGAGGCCTCGATCGAGCGGATCGGGCGCCTCGTCATCCCGGTCAAGGCGGAAGCTCCGCCTCGCCCCGCAGCAGCAGGAACAGCGCCGTCGGCGTGAGGAGCTCCTCGGTCGCTCCGGGCTCGCCCCGGACCCCTTCGGGGAACGGATAGTCGACCGGAGCGGTGAACGTCACGCGCTGGCGCTCCTCCCCCTTCGACGGCACGGGAGCGTCGCGGAAGGGGTCGAACTCATCGAGCGTCGTCCGTGTCAGCGGCAGCACCCGAAACCCGGTGCCGCCGTGCAACGACCGGGGCAGCCGGATGAGGCGGTGGATGTCGGTCGTCACCGGGGCGTCGGTCTCGCCCTCCACGCGGATCGCGGCCCGCGCGAGGACGGCGTCCCAGAACTCCTTCGGCAGGTCCCGTTCGAAGACGTCGAGGCTGAGGCTCGTGCGGATCCTCCGACTGCCGCCCTCGTCGACGAACATCTTCGCGAGACGCCGGGAGCGCGGCGGCGGGATCCCCAGCGCAGCGATCTCCTGCGCGGCCTCTTTGCTTCCGATCGTCTCCCAGTGCGCGAGGAGATCGAGGACCGCCCGCGTCATGCGGCCCCGCCATCCCGGGGCGTCCGGCGGGGCGAGCTGGCGCATCTTCCCCCGCCGCCGTCCGGCGCCCGGCGCCTCTCCCGGGTCTCCCTCCGACGGCGTCCAGGAGCTCGGTCCCTCCGCGGAGCGCTCCGTGATCGCGCGGTCCGGGTCGAACCCGGATCCGACCAGATAGTCGACCAGTTCGCGCCGCTCCGGGCTCGTGAGCGAGAGGAACGCATCGTTGCGGACGTGCACATGGTAGCCGCGCCCTCCCGAGAAGACGAGGGCCGCGTCGCGGGGATCGATCCCGAAATCCCCGAACAGGAAGTCGTCGACGAGCTCCCGCAGCTTGGTCTTGACGAGCGCGAGCTGCTCGGCGTAGCGGAGCGTCTCGGCTCCGCGCAGGTGGTCGGAGTCGAGGTCGAAGATCAGATCGGCGCCGAGCCACTCCTTCGCGGCCATCGTCGGCTCGGCGGGCTTGCGGTAGTACGCCGTGGAATAGTAGACGTGGCGGGGGACCTCTCGCGGCAGCCACGCCCGGAACTCCTCCGCGGTCCGGAACGCATCGTGCCGGCGCATCATCGTCTCGGCCGCGAACGGGAACGCCGCGAACTCCCGGCGGGCGAACCGGAACGGCGGTTCGATCTCCGCGTCGCCGTAGTAGCGTGCGAACTGCCGTCGCGCCCAGGCGAGCGCCCTCGCGTCGAGCGCGACCGTCTTCGCCACGCCTCACCCCGCGAGGTCGTCGTCGAACGGCTCGAGCGCCTCGGCCGCCGCGTCGGAGCGTCGCAGCCGGGCGAGCAGGTGGAAGACGGTCGCGTGTTCGCTGCCCCGCAGCAGCAGCTCGACCGCCCGGGTCGCTCGTTCCATCTGGGATTCTTCCCCGATCAGCGCCACGGTCGCCCCGTAGATGCTCACCGAGCATCCCGAGAGCTCCTCGATCCGGGCCCGCGCGCGTCCGTCCGTGCCGATGAGCCGGGCGCGGATGCGGCGCAGCGCTCCCTTCGCCCGCTTCCCGGTTTCGAACTTGATGTCCAGGATGGTGAGGACCGTTCCTTCCTTCGTCAGTCGCAGCGCACGGGGCGGAGAGAAGCCCCGCCCGATCGCGAGGACGACATCCCGCGCCTGCATCGCGTGAACGGGATCGGTGTCGGGGGCGGTGATGCGGACCTCGCCCTCCTCCCCCACCGTGATGCTCGCCCCGGTCCGGCGGGCGATATCCCGCTTGGTGTACCCACCCGGACCGATGAGGACCCCGATGCGGTCCTCCGGGATGCGGGCGTAGAGCGTCGGCATCGTTACGACGCCCTCCCGACGTTCTGCGCTCCGATCGCACGGAGGAACTCCTCCTTGGTCACATGGAAATCGAGGCCCGCGAAGAACTTCACGAAGTTGGCGATGTCGCGGTCGATCAGGTGGCGTGCTTCCGGGTGGTCGGCCGGGATCGCCTGCGCCACGTCGATGAGCACGGCCCGACCGTCGTGGTAGAGGACGTTCCAGGGAGAGAGGTCTCCGTGCACGAGCCGTCCCGGACGGATCATCAGGCTGAGCTGGGCCACCAGGTCGTCGTACAGCGCCGGAGGGTCGTCGATCGTCGCGTCGCGAAGCCGCGGAGCGGCACCCCCCTCGCTTCCGATGAACTCCATGACGAGGACGTTGCGGAAGTGGACGTACGGCTTCGGGACGCGCACCCCCGCATCGGTGAGCCGCCCCAGGATGGTGTGCTCGCGACGGGTCCAGGCGGTGACGAGGCCGGCAAAGTTCCCGGTGCTGGTCTCCCGTCCGAGTTGCTCGAGGGTGTACGGAGGCAGGTGGCGGAACGTCGTGTTCCCGATCCGGTAGACCTTTACCGCGCGGTACTCCGCGCCCTTGCTCGCGCGGAAGACGCCCCCTTCCTTTCCCGTCGAGATCGGGTGGTCGACGCTGTCGAACGCGCCGCGGTGCATCAGGCGCGAGACCGCGAGGAGGGTGGCGTGGTCGAAGAACTCGTCGAGGAGCTTGCGTTCCTGCGACTCCTTCCGGCGGTCTTCGAACCGTTCCTTGCGACGGGGGAAGGCCATCTCTTGAGGGTTCGTCATCGAGCGGGGCGGCCACGACGCGGGGCCTGATAGGTTGTCGGGAGTTCGTGGAGGGAGCCCCCGGCGACCGCCCCGTGCGGGCCCCACCAGGTGGTTCGGCCGTAACCACCGTTATATCAGGCGGGGGAGGCCTCGTGACGTCGATGTACGCGTTGCCTCTCACCCCCGGTGCACCGACCGGACCGCTCGGCGGACGACCGGACCCGCACCCGCTCGCGCCGGAGCACCGGTCCTTCGCCCTGGTCTCGACGCTCGATCGCACGGCGGACTTCGACGCCGTCTTCCGCGTCGTGCGGGGAGCGGTCCACCACGTCCTCGGCCAGGAACGACCCGGGCTCGGGCTCGCGCTATCGAACCTCCCTCCGGCCGTCGGGGCGTACTGGCAGATCGCCGGCAACGTCATCGTGATGAACGAAGGGCTGCTCGGAGCGATGCGCGCGCATGCGGCCTCCCCTCGGGAGTTCAACTCCTTCGTGTACGTCATCCTCGCTCATGAGTACCTGCACGCGATCGGCTACATCGACGAGCGCTCCGTGCGCGAGGTGACGGCCCACGTCACACGGGCCGCCTTCGGAGCGGACCACCCGGCGACCCGGATG
>JBEKEW010000021.1:0-13746 GCA_050013635.1 Thermoplasmata archaeon
GGCGGCTCCGGGAGGGTCGCCGGCCGGAGGTCCTGCTGCATACCCTGTTCGTTGCCTGCGAGATCCACCCGTTCCTTTTCGCGACCGATGGGAACCAGCTCCTGTTCGCGTGCCTCTCCCCCGTTCCCCACGACGCGGGCCGGCCGAAGCGACGGGTCTCGGTGTCGGGAACGCTGGATCGGTATCTCGAACAGATCGAGACCGCGCGCATGGCAGCGAGCGAGCTCGAGACGTTGGTCAATCACCGCTACGAGCGGTTCGCCCCGATCTCGAAGGAAGAGGTCGCTGCGAGCTGATCGTCCCGACCCGGGGACCCACCCCGCGCTCGCGACCCGGGCTGGGCGCGGATCGGCGCACGGGCATCCACCGACGGCGCAATGGGAATGTAGCCACGCGCCTACGGTCGCGCGGAGGATGGGCCGTGCGTCTCGTGCATCACGACCGCGTGGCCCACAGCTGGAAGCTCCGCCTCGAAACGCCGAGCGATCTCTGGCGGATCACACGGTTCATCCATCCGGGCGAGCTCGTCGGCGCGTCGACCACGCGCCGCGACCCGGAGGCACCGGTCGACGTCGCCGCGGCCGAGCGGGCCCGGCTGCGCGTGTGGCTGACGGTCCGGGCCACGGAGGTCGAGTTCCATGGTTTCACGAAGCACGTCCGCATCTCGGGGCCGATCGTCGAAGGGCCGTTCGACATCGGTCGCCATCACACGCTCGACCTCGCGGAGGGCGACGAGGTATCCGTCGTCAAGGCGGAGCTCTCCGCGGGGGACCGCACGATCCTGGACGAGGGGGTCCAAGGCCGGGGCGACGCGACGATCCTCATCGCCGCGGTCGACTGGGGGGACTCTGCGCTCGTCCGGGTGCGCGGGCGCGCGATCATGCCGGTCGTGGACCTACGACGCACGATCGCCGGCAAGCAGTTCGGTGCGGGGCAAGGGGAGAAGGACCGGACGCAGTACGTCGAGGAGCTCCAGGGGCTCATCCGCCGCGAGGCCGTTGGGGCGACCGCGGTCATCCTCTGCGGGCCCGGGTTCCTGAAGGAGGAGATCGCTCGGCGCCTCGCCGAGGTCGATCCCGCGCTCCGCGCCCGAGCGCGCATCTACGCGACCTCCGAGTCCGGCCGCGTCGGGGTCGACGAGCTGCTCCGCTCGGGACGGGCGGCGGAGGCGCTCGCGGGGACGGTCGCCGCCGAGGAGCTGGGATTGGTCGAGGAACTGATCCGCGGACTGGCATCGGGAACCCGGGCGGCGGTCGGCCGGGAGGAGGTCGAAGAGGCCGTCGCGTTTGGGGCGGTCGGAACCCTGCTGGTCTCGGAGTCCCTGCTCGCCGACCCCACGGCGATCCCCGTCCTGGAGCAGGCGCGCCGGGCGAAGGCGCGCCTGTTCGTGGTTCGCGATGACGGGGAGGCCGGCCGTCGCTTGAGATCGCTCGGGGGTGTCGGAGCGATCCTGCGATTCAACTGGACGAGCGCCCGTCCGAAGGAGCGACCTACGCGATCGCCTGGATCGCCTCGCGCAGATCCTCGTACCGACGCTTCAGATCCTTGAGCGCGAAGCGGAGCGCCTCGCGCGCCGTCAGCGAACCGTCGGTCTCGAACCGGAAGAAGAACCGGTCGTCGGCCCACTGGAGCTTGATGGACCCGTGGGGGCACGCCTTCTCGATACCGGCCGCCATGGATCCCTGCGTCTCGTCGAGGATCGCGATCTTGCCGTCCGCGTAGGTGACGACGCCGTCGGGCAGCGACTCGACGGCCCGCTTGAGGCAGGCATCCGAGCACCCCGCCTTCTTGGCGACCTCGATCCCCACGCGGGGGCTCAGTCCGACGGCCTGGGCGACCTGCCACTTCGCGTGCTCCCGGGCCGTGCCCACGACCGCGGTCGCATAGGCGAGCAGCGCCTGCCGGGCGCCGAGCCGGACGATCGGGATCTCGGGCTCGATGATCGCCAGCGTCGGGTCGCCGAGCGGGATGACGTCCCGAGCGTACACCGTGCAGGGACCCTTGCGGTCGATCGAGTACATCACCTGGCAGCTGGGGCACCCCGTCCCACCGCAGGTGCAGTCGGAGCGCTTGCGGAACTGCCCGAGGTCGGTCGGGATCGGCAGCAGGCCGAGCCGCAGGGCGACCCCCTCGTCGAACATGCTCGTGGAGGAGTCGTAGTCCTTCCCGGTCGCCTCGTCGCGGATCGGTCCGAGGTGGAACTCGACGTCCTCGATGGCCAGCTTCGGTACGTCCGCGACCAGGACGCGACGGATCGCGTTGACCTGGGCGGAGGTGGTGCCCGAGAGCTCGAGCATCGCCGAGCGGGGCTTGAGTTCGCGGACCGCGACGTCCATCGGCCTAGATCCGCCGCCCGCGGCGGCCTCCCTTCGGCTTCGTTCCGTCGTGGGGGACGGGAGTGACGTCCTCGATCCGGTGGATCTTGACGCCGGCCCGGGCGAGCGCTCGGATCGCGGCCTGCGCTCCGGGACCCGGCGAGCGCGCGCGGTTGCCGCCCGGTGCGCGGACCCGAACATGGAGCGTGTCGTATCCCTTCTCCCGGATGGCGGCGGCGACCTGATCGGCGGCCTTCATCGCGGCGTACGGGCTCGATTCGTCGCGCGCGGCCTTCACGACCATGCCCCCGGTCGCCTTGGCCAGGGTCTCGGCCCCGGTGATGTCGGTGACGGTGATGTGGATGTTGTTGTAGCTCGCGTAGATGTGCGCGATCCCCGTCTTCGCCATGGTGCTCTACGCGCCTCCCCCGTCCGCCGGAACCGGGGGGACGTCCCGGGACGCGTCGCGGGCGGCGGCCCTCTCGCGCAACGCCACCCGGATCGGGTGATCGTCGTTCGCGATCGGGCTCGTGGGGCAGTAGGAGATCGCGGACTCTTCGCTCCCGCGCACGAGGTATCCGGGGCGCGTCACGCGATGCTCGCCGATCGAGACGTGACCGTGCACGATGATCTGACGAGCGCCGTTCGGAGTCGGAGCGAGCCCGCGATGGTAGACGACCCACTCCAAGCGTCGCTGCAGCAGGTCCTCGGTGGTGAGGGCGAGCACGTCATCGATCGTCGGGGTTCCGACCGGGAGGATGCCGAGCCGGGAAAGTCGCCCCAGCAGATCGGCCGTCTCCTTCTGCGCCTGAGGCTCCGCCGCGCGGAGTCGGGCCTGCAGTTCCCGCGCTTGGCGTCGGACCCGACGGAGGATCGACTGCGCCTTCCAGAGCTCCCGCTTGTTCTTCAGCCCGTACTTCGTGAGCAGCTTGCGCTCCTCCGCCATCCGGGTCGCTTCCCACGGATGCTTCGGCGTATCGTAGGTGCGACGCAGGAATTTCGGATCCCCCATCGTCGCATCACTCCTTCTTGGCGGGGGCGGCCTTCGCGGCGGCGGGGGCCGCCTTGGCGGGCGCCGCACCCTTGGCGGGCGCTGCACCCTTGGCGGGGGCCGCCGGCGTCACGGCGGCGGGAGCGGCGGCCGGAGCGGCACCTCCGCCACCCTCTTCCTTCGCCTTGCCGGCGGCGGCCGCCTCCCGCGCGGTCTTCTTGATCACTCCGGCGGCCATGCCGGTGCGGCCGTTGGAGCGGGTCCGCTGCCCGCGGACCTTCTGGCCCCGTTCGTGGCGGACGCCGCGGTACGAACGGATCATCTTCATCAGGTTGATATCGTCCCGTCGCCCGGTCTCCAGCTCCGGTCCGATGTAGTGGAGGGTATCGCCCTGAGAGTAATCACGCGGGTGGTTCAGCATCCACGCCGGCACGGTCTGGGGCAATTGCGTGAGCGTCGTTTCGATCCCATCGACCGTGGCTTCGGGGAGGTTGCCGATCATCTCGTTCGGATCGACGTGGGAGAGGTGGCAGGCGGCCTCCGCGATGCGCAGGCCGACGCCCCGCACGCCGGTCAAGGCGAGGGCCGTGGCACGCCGACCATCGAGATCGGCACTGCCGAGCCGTACGATGTAGCGGAAGTTCGGGTTGTCGGGAATCGGCTTGCCGCCCTTCTTCTCGCCCGGGGTCGGGGCGGTCTTTCCCTTGCCCTTCCCCTTCGGAACGTCCTTGCCGTCCTTCCCTTTCGCCGGGCGCTCCTTCTTCCCACTCTTCTCGGCGGAATCGCTGGGAGCGTCGGCGGCCGGCGCGGCCGCTTCCTCCTTCGGGTTCTTAGGCACGGAGTTCCCTCGTTTGCTGAGCTCCGGCGGGAGCGATGTTCCGGCGGCGCCGGAACCCATTCCCTCCCGAGAGCGGCGGCTGAAATAGCCTTCCCTTTTAAGCGCTTCGGGGAGTTTCGGGCGGTCGGACTTTCCGGCGGGAGCCCATCGCGTGGATGCCGTCGCCGCGCTCCGGTAGCGGCGTTCCCCTGCGAACGGGGAGCGTCCCGACCGCGCTCGGGAGGCCGGGGGACGACCGCACCACGGCCTCGAGGACCCGATAGCCGGACCCGCGGGCCACGACCTCTACGGTCCCCGGCCAGTGCTCCTCGAGCCACGCCTGGTAGAACCGGATCCCTTGACTTCCTTTGCCGACGATGAAGAACCGGCCCCCCTCGCGCAGGTGGGCCGGGGCCTCGGCGAGGAGTTGGAGGATCAGGGGTCGACCCGCGTGATACGGCGGGTTGGTCGCGATGACATCGAACCGCTCGCCCTCGACCGCGGCAAAGAGCGAGCCCACCCGTACCTCGGCGTTGAGGATCGTGTTGCGCTCGAGGTTGCGGCGGGCGAGCAGCACGGCCCGACGGTTCACGTCGCTGAGGACCGCGTGGCCCTCGTACGCCGATTTCGCGGCGGCGATCCCGACCGCGCCCCATCCGCATCCGAGGTCGAGGGCCCGGTCGCGCACGCCGACGACCATGTTCTCGATGAGGAGCGCGGTCCCGCGATCCAGCCCGTGGCCCGCGAAGACGCCGGTGTCGACCTGGAACGAGAGCATCTCGCCGCGGTAGAGGAACCTCAGCTCGGTCCGGTGGGAGCGCGCGCGCGGGTGCTCGGCGAAGTAGTGGTCGCCCACCGGCACGTCGGCCTCGTCGGTCATTCGGTGCCTCGCCGACCGAAGATCGACGAGCGGCGCGGCGTGCTCGTTCCCTCGCCGAGCGCCTCACGGAGCAGGTCCTTCTGCCGGCCGTTGAGCGACTTGGGAAGGTCGACGTGGATGGTGATGTACAGATCGCCGCGGGAGGTTCGGCCGAGCGGAGGGAACCCTTCGCCGCGCAGGCGGAGCTGGCGTTCGGGCTGGGTCCCGGGGGGGATCTTCAGGGCTGCCTCGCCGGTGATCGTTCGCACGATCACGTCTCCGCCGAAGAGGGCGGTGGCGAGGGGGACGGTGGTCTCGGCGTACCCGTCCGTCCCATCGCGCCGGATGCCCGCGTGCGGCTCGAGCTGGATCCGAACGAAGAGGTCGCCGGAGTCCCCGCCGTCGAGCGCCTCGACCCCCTGCCCCGGGACCCGGAGGACGGTCCCGTTATCCACGCCGGGAGGGACCGCGACCTCGATCCGACGGACCGCGCGGCGCTGGCCGGTGCCGTGGCAGACCGGACACTTGTCCAGGATCCGTCGTCCGGCCCCCCGGCACTTCGGGCACGGCCCCACGGTGATGAACTGGGTGTACCCCTGGCGCCGGACCTGTCGGACCTGACCCTGTCCCTTGCACTCCGGACAGGTCTCGAGCGCGGTACCGTTCCGCGCCCCCGTGCCCCGGCAATCGGGGCAGGGGCCGAGGTGCGGCATCTCGATCGTCGGGTGCGCGCCCTGAATCGCGGCGGCGAGGGGCAAGCGCAGCGCGACCTCGACGTGTTGGCCCGCGGCGGGAGCGCGAACGCCGAACGCCGCCCCCCCGAACATGCTGCTCATGAACTGCTGGAGGAACGGGGAGTTCCCGAGCAGGTCCTCCAGGTCTCCCTGGTGCGTGAAGTTCTGCCAGGTGAATCCGGCGGGACCGAAGTCGCTCTCGACCCCCGAGAATCCGAGTTGGTCGTAGTGCTGGCGCTTCGTGGCGTCCGCGAGCACCTCGTACGCTTCGCTCAGCTCCTTGAACTTCTCTTCCGCCGCCTTGGGGTTCTCCCGGTTCATGTCCGGGTGGTGCTGGCGCGCGAGGCGTCGGTACGCCCCCTTGATCTCGTCGGGGCTCGCCGTGCGGGCGACCCCGAGGACCTCGTAGTAATCTCGCTTCGCCATCTTCGGGCGGGGGCGGTGCGCGCTCCGCGCTTCCCCCGTGGTTGCCTAGGTTCGGCTCTATTTACCATCTCACGGAAGCCGGGCCCTCCGGTCCGCGCCCGTCGGCCACCGCACCTCCAGGGACATCCCGACTCGGATCCCCCGCCGCGCCGCCGCCCGGGATTCGCGCCGGGCGATCTCGATCGATCCGAAGCTGGACGGAAGCGCGCCGAGCGCATGGGACGGGAGGTGCTCGTAGGCCACGACCCAGGGGAGCCATCGGGATCTCGACCGCCCGAGGCGGACCTGGAGACGCGTCGTGCGCGCCGGAACCCAAGCGCTGGGAACGTTGGTGATGAGGTTCCCGAACCGATCGATGTGGACGAGCTCGCCGCGCGCACCGCCGGAGCGTCGCTCCGCCTTCGGGAGACGGAGGTGCCGGAACCGATGCGGGGGACCCAACGAGCTCGGAGCGATACCGACCGCCAACCGTGCGGCCGCCGGCGCGAAGAGATCCCGCCCGTCGAACGTCGTTCCCGCGCGCGGAGGCGTGGCGGATGGTCCGGGTTCGATCCGCCAGGCCCGGGCCCCTCCGAGCGCCTCCGCGATCGGGGCGAGGACGCCGTTGTCGGGTCCTACGAGGAGCGTTCCGTCCCGGCACCGGATCACGATCGGCGCACGTCGGCCCCCGACGCCGGGATCGACCACCGCGATGTGGACCGTCCCGGCCGGGAACCGAATCGCCATCGCTCGCAGGAGGAACCCGGCCTCGGCGATCCCGTGCGCCGGGAGATCCTGCGCGAGATCGACGACGTAGCCGGGCGGCAGCGCCCGCGCGAGGACCGCCTTCATCTGGGCGGCGTACGCCGCGCCGAGATCGCTCGAGAGCGTGACCAGCGCCGGGGTTCGACGCGCCCTCGGGCGAGGGCGCGACATCGAAGGGCTCCGCGGCCCGTATCTAGGACTTCATGATCGCGACCAGGAAGATCCCGATCGCGACAAGCGCCCCGATCACGGCGGCGACGATGACGAGGAACGACTCCCAGACAAGGCCCCCGAGCTGGCCGGTCTGCACGTGGTACAGGTACCCCGTCAACAGGCCGACCGCCAGTCCGACCGCGACGAGCCCCGCCCCGATGGCCCGGCTCCGACCGCTCCCGAAGTACGCCGTGAACGCTCCCGCGAGGATCATGAACAGGCCAAAGATCAGGAGCAGAACCGTGACGAACTCCCAACCGCCGATGCTCAACGACGCCGCCATCAGACTTCCTACCATGTGTATTTCCTCCACTTCAGAAACGAATTCCGGTCAACGTCTTGGTGTCGATCACGCCCGGCACCGAGCGGATCCGGTCGACGACGAGCTGCCCGAGCGCATTGAAATCTTCGGCCTCGACCTTCGCGATCAGATCGTACTCTCCGAAGAGGGGATGGAGCTCGACGATCCCTTTCACCCGAAGGAGGTCGTTGTAGACATCGTGCTCCTTGGCCGGTGCCGTGCTGATGAGCACAAATCCGATCGCCACGTCCCATTCCTCGTCTTAACGGAGCGCCGACATCGGCCCGCCTAATAAGGATGTAGGCGCTCGCGTTTCCAGCCTGGGAAGGCGGCTCGGGGTGCCTTCGCTTCCCTCGGACCTCCCGGAGCCGATCGCGGGTCCGCAGAAGGGGTCGCGAATTCGCGACGCGTTGGGAGCCGTTGAACTCCACCCACCCCAAGCGCCCGCGCGGTCGCGCCTCGTCCCCGCGACGATTCCCGGGGCCGGTTCCACTGCGGGCGTCCTCGCTTAAGTAGCCAGCCCCTCGGCAGAGGTTGCGACCCCTTCCAAGCATGGCGATCTCGCTTCGTACCTGGCCCTCACGTCTCCTCGCGCGGCCGTGGATGCTCTCGTTCGTTCCGATCAACGCGGCCACCGCGGGGTTCGGCGTCGTCCTTCCGCTGCTCATCCTGATCCCCCTGCACGGTTCCTGGTCGGCGGTCGCGCTCTCGGCGACCCTGTACAACTCCGCCGTGATCCTTTCGAGCGTACTCTGGGGACATCTCTCCGACCGCTACCACATGCGTCGTGCCTTCCTGGCGATCAACTACGGGGGGTTCGCGATCCTGTACATCGCCCTCACCCAGGTCCACACCCTCGCCACCCTCTACGCCGTCTACGCCGTGATCGGTCTGCTCGCTCCGGCGGGGGCGAGCGCGTCGAACCTGTTGCTGCTGGAGAAGTTCCCCGGAAGGGAGCGGGCGAACGCCTACTCCTCCTTCCAAGAGATGTCGATCCTCGGCAGCATCGCCGGGCTCCTCATCGGGTTCGTCTGGACGACCGACGCGCTCGCGCTCACCTCGATCCTGTACGTCCTCGGCGCCCTCGCGGGGGTCTCCGCGCTCTGGATCTGGTTCGGCGTGTCGGAGGGGCCGCGCACCCGCCGGACGACCGATGTCGCACGCCACGCCGAAAGTCTCTTCGCACGCATCCACCCCACCGCGATAACCCGGAACGCGATCCCCTTCTTCCCGATCCGGCCCCCGATCTCACCGCATCCCCTCCGCCGCTTTCGGGTCTGGGCCCGGGAGGAGATCCGCCACGAGATCCCGCTGATCTTCCTGGCGATGTTCCTGTTCAACCTCTCGGCGAACCTGTACAACATCTCACTGACCCCGTATTTCACCTCGATCGGGATCGCCACGTCGTCGATCTTCCTCATCAACCTGTGCAACAACGCGGCCCAAGGGACCCTCTTTCCGTTCACGGGCGCGATGACGACCCGAATAGGGCCGGACACGCTCGTGCGCACCTCCACCTACATCCGCAGCCTGGGGTACCTCGCGACCGCCGCCTTCCCGCTCATCGCCTTCACCGTGCCCGAAGCGTTCACGGCGAACGCCATCACCTACGGCGTGGTCGGCGGCGCGGTGGCGTTCTTCACGATCGCGAGCTCGATGATGCTGTTCCGCGGTATCGAAGGGCGGGATGCGGGCCGTCTCTTGGGCGTCAACAGCGCACTCGGGGGCTTCGCGGCCGTCGCCGGGGCCGCGCTCGCGGGTGTGATCTCGGTCTACGGCAGCTTTCAGCTAGTCTTCCTCGTAGCGGCGGCGTGCCTCCTCGCCTCCCTCCCCATCTGGGCGGCCGCGAGCGTCGCGTACGGTCGTCGGACCCGGCCGACGCCGGTCGAACCGACCTCGAGCCCACCCACGTCGGGGCCGGCGAACGACCTCGATCTTCCCGGCGCCGGCGTTACGGAAACAGGTTAAAGGCGCGTCTCCTCGGGGACTCACTGTCACGCGAAGAGGACCGGTCATGGCCGCACCATCGGGAGTTCAGAAGGGACTCGAGGAAATCGTCGCCCTGGAATCGCGGATCTGCTTCATCGACGGCCACCAGGGCCGTCTCCTCTACGAGGGGTATGACATCCGGGACTTGGCCGCGAACTCGACGTTCGAGGAGGTCGCCTACCTCCTCTGGTACGGCAAGTTGCCGACGCAGGCTCAACTGGACGACCTGCACCAGGACCTCGTGGCGCTCCGCGCCCTTCCGCCCGCACTCATGCGCCTCATCGATGCGATGCCCCTGAGCAGCTCTCCGATGGACGTGCTCCGCACCGCCGTCAGCGCGCTCGCCCTGTTCGAGCCCGGAGAGACCAAGCCCGGCCCGACGTCGATCGGAGGCGCCCGACGGCTGACGGCGGCGCTCCCGTCGATCATCGGCCATTTCCATCGACGACGCGCGAAGCTGCCGCCGCTGCGGTCCCGCCCCGAGCTCTCCCACGCGGCGTACGTCGTCTACGCGCTCCTCGACCGGGATCCGTCGGCGCTGGACGCGCGGGCGGTCGACGTGGCGCTGATCCTCCACGCCGATCACGAGCTCAACGCCTCGACGTTCTCCGCGCGCGTGACGGCATCGACCCTGAGCGATCTCTACAGCGCGATCACGAGCGCGATCGGGACCCTGAAAGGTCCCCTCCACGGGGGCGCGAACGAGCGCGCGATCGAGCTGTTGGACGAGATGCGAACCGTCGACCGGGTCGCGCCCGTCGTTCGGGCGAAGCTCGCCGCGCACGAGCGCATCATGGGGTTCGGCCACCGGGTCTACAAGGTGGAGGACCCCCGCGCGACGATCCTGCGCGAGTGGTCGCGCCACGTCGGCGAGGAGCACGGGGACCTGCACTACTACGACATGCTCCGGGAGCTCGTCGAGGTCGTCCACCGCGAGAAGGGGCTGTACCCGAACCTCGATCTCTACTCCGGATCGGTCTACTCCTTGATCGGGATCCCAAAGGACCTCTTCACGCCGATCTTCGCGGCCAGCCGCATCGCGGGCTGGGCGGCGCATGTCCTCGAGGAGTACTCGGATCTCCGGATCATCCGCCCTACGGCCGCGTACGTCGGCCGGACCGACCTGAAGTACGTGCCGATTGGCGAGCGGAGCTGAGCGGCGCGCGCCGGGTCTCGCGGACGCGGTCGACGCTCATCAACGGGTAGGCAAGGTCCGGGCGCCATTCGAGCCGCGCCGCCACCACGAGGTCCCCGTCGGCGAGCTCCAATCGGACCCGGATCATCTCGGCGACGAGGTAGCGGTACGCGAACCGGCCGCGTCCCTTCGGCCCGCCGCGAGCGGGATCGATCCGGACCCGGACCGAGCGGACGTACGGCTGCAATCCCACCGCTCCCTCGATCGTGCGCGCGAGCGAGCGGGCGGTCCGCGCATCCACCGGGGTACCGACGTACTGATGGAAGAGGCCGCCGAGCTTGATGCCGGCCTCGAAGAGGAGCGCCTCGCGCCGGCTCAGAACGGCGCGGTGGAGGGAGGGGGTTGGGGGCATCGTCGCTCACATCCTCGGAGCGGAGGTGACCGATCGCCTCACGGTGAACGGCCCGAGGAAGTAGTAGACGAAAAGGCCGGCGGCCATCGCCCCGCTCGCCGCGAGGGCGAGGAGGAACAGCGGCGAGCCGGACGCGGGGCGGAACTGGATCGGGACGAGGGCGAACGCCGAGGCGACCGCCGTGAACGCCATCACCGGGCGCAGCACGGCCCCACGTCGGATCTTCGGGTACGGCACGGGAATCACCATCGCGATCGCCACGAGCCCGACGGCGACGAGGAACGGGAGCGCGGCGACGCCGAGGAACGCCGGGAGGTACCACCACATCGCGAACAGGACGACGGCGAGCGCGGTCTGGGGGGTCGGTACCCCGACGAAGTCGTGGAACTGGAAGCCTCGTACGGTGAAGTAGGTGAGCCGCGCGATCGCCAGGATCGCCACGGCCATCGCGAGGAGGAACGTCGCGAGACCGATCGTCGCCCACGGCGCCCCCTGGCCGGCGTGCCAACCGACGAGCACGGCCGGGGCGATGCCGAACGTGACCGCGTCGCCCACCGAGTCCGCGATGCGGCCGAACCGTCCCGAGGGGGTGTGGCTGCGACGCGCGAGGAGCCCGTCGAGACCGTCGAACCCGACCCCGAGGGCGATCAGGAGCATGGCGAAGACCGGGTTGGCGAGCAGGATGTAGGCGATCGCCCCGACCCCGAGGAGGAGGTTCCCGAGCGTCGCCGCGTTCGCCCCGATGCGCCAGCGGTCGGTCACCCCATCACCCGTGCGATCGTCGAAGCGCCGGCCCGCACCCGATCCCCGACGCGGACGGTCGGAGCGGCGCGGTCCGCCGGCAGGAGGACATCTACGCGCGATCCGAGCACGATCATACCGAGACGACCTCCCTTCGCGCCCCGGCTGCCGACGTCCACGAAGGGGACGAGCCGGCGCGCGACGATCCCCGTCATCTGGACGACTTCCACGGTACCGATCGAGGTCGCCAACGTGTAGGAGCACTGCAGGTTGTGCCGGGCGTCGGCGCGGTACGCGGGGCGGAAGCCGGCGCCGCTCGTCGATATCGCCTCCACCTCTCCGTCCAACGGGAACCGGTTCACGTGGACGTTCGTGACGTTCATGAAGACGGAGATCCGCCACCGCGCGCCCTCGCATGTCACCTCGCGGACGCGCCCGTCGGCGGCGGATACGACCCCCTCCCCGGGCGTGCGGCGTGGGTCGCGCAGGAACACTGCGAAGAAGACCCAGAACGCCCAGAGGACGACGACGGCGACCGTCAACGGCCCCACGCCGATCAGACCGGCGAGGAAGCTGAGGACGACAAGCGCGAGCGCGGAGGCCGCGAGGTACCGGCTCGCCCCCGGGGCGAACACCGGAGGTCAGCTCGTCAGGACGATCTCGATGTTGACGCCGTCGGGGACTTGGATGCGCATGACCTGGCGGAGCGCACGTTCGTCGGCGTCGATGTCGATGAGCCGCTTGTGGATCCGCATCTCCCAGTGGTCGATCGTGCTGGTCCCGCCGCCGTCGGGACCCTTGCGCACGGCGACCTTCAGCTTCTTGGTCGGGAGCGGGATCGGTCCGGCGATCTTCACGCCGGTCTTCTGCCCGATCTCACGGATCTGCTTACAGATTTGATCGACGCGCTGGGCATCGCGGCCCGTGAGCGAGATGCGCGCCTTCTGTACCATGATGACCGATCCGTTCCATCGCGGGGCCGAGCGGCGGAGAGCCGCCTTAGGCCTCGCGCTTCTTGACGTCGACGACGACGCCCGCCGCGACCGTCTGACCCATGTCCCGCACGGCGAAGCGGCCGAGCTGCGGGAACTCCTTGTACTTCTCGAGAACCAACGGGCGCTTGGGGGTGATGCGCACCAGCGCGGCGTCCCCCGTCTTCAGGGTCGCGGGGTTCTCCTCGGCGGTCTGTCCCGTCTTCGGGTCGAGGCGCTTCAAGAGCTCGGTGAACTCGCAGGCGACCTGGGCCGTGTGCGCGTGGAAAACCGGGGCGTACCCCGCGGTGATGACGCTCGGGTGGTTGAGCACCTGGATGTTCGCGGTGAAGCTCTCGACGACCGTCGGGGGGTTCGAGGAGGGACCCGCGACGTCCCCGCGGCGGATGTCGTTCTTGTCGATGCCGCGGACGTTGAAGCCGACGTTGTCGCCGGGTTCGGCCTGGGGGACGGATTCGTGGTGCATCTCGATCGACTTCACCTCCCCGCTCTTGCCGCTGGGCATGAAGGTGATCTTCTCACCGACCTTGAGCCGACCCGTCTCCACCCGCCCGACGGGCACCGTCCCGATCCCCGTGATCGTGTAGACGTCCTGGACCGGCAGCCGCAGCGGCTTGTCGGTCGGCTTCGGCGGAACGGTGAGGCTGTCGAGCGCTTGGAGCAGGAACGGGCCCTTGAACCAGGGCATGTTCGGGCTCGCCTTGACGATGTTGTCGCCCTTGAACGCCGAGATCGGCAGGAAGACGACCTGCGTATCGACCTTGAACCCGACGTTCTTCAGGAGCTTGGTCAGATCCTCCTTTACGGTCTCGTACTTGGCCTGGGAGTACGCGACCTCCTGGCGGTCCATCTTGTTGATCGCGCAGATGACCTGGGCGACGCCGAGCGTCCGGGACAGGAAGATGTGCTCCCGGGTCTGCTCCTGGATCCCCTCGGCGGCCGAAACGACCAGCACCGCGGCGTCGGCCTGGCTGGTCCCCGTGATCATGTTCTTGACGAAGTCGCGGTGGCCCGGGGCGTCGATGATGGTGAAGTAGTACTTCTGGCTGTCAAAGCGGCGGTGCGCGATGTCGATCG
>JBEKEW010000022.1:0-15942 GCA_050013635.1 Thermoplasmata archaeon
CAGAGGATTCGGGCGGGGTTCCGGAGTCGGTCACCGCGGCGATCGGCGACCCGGAGGGTCTGCGGCTCTTGAGCGCCCTCGTGTCGATCGCCCCGACCAACCTGGAGGACCCCGCGCGGCACCGATGGGAGAAGCCGAACTACCTGCGCGCCTCCGAGCGGATCGCCCGGGCCGCGCGCGATTTCGGTCTCGCGACCCGCATCTACGACCCGCTGATCGCGGGCGACGTGCCCGGCGATTTCCACCAGCTGCCGCGGCCGAACGTGATCATCGATCTCGACGTGGGAGCGAAGCGGACGACCCTCATCCTCGCCCACTACGACGTGGTTCCGGTTCCCGACGAGCAACGGGCCCGCTGGAAGAGCCCCCCGTTCACGCTGACGGCGCGCGGGGACGGTCGGATCTACGGCCGCGGTTCCAACGACGACCTCGGCAGCGGTGTGATCGCGTCCCTCCTCGCGCTCAAGCGGCTCGGCGAGGAGACCGACCTCGCCACGAACGTGCGGCTCCTCGCGTGTTGCGATGAGGAGACCGGAGGGGAGGGTGGCATCGAGGCGATCAAGGAGCACGACGCGCGGCTCCCGCCCGGCCACAATGAACGGATCCTGACGGCCGACGTCGTCCTGATCCCCGACGGCAGTCCGCAGGCGACCGCCGGCTCGTCGGGTGTCGCGTTCCTCGATGCGACGTTCGAGCGTCCCCCACCGGTGAGCGAGGCGATCGCCTACGGACACGCACTCGTCGGCCTGCACGAGCTCGCGCGCCACTGGCGTTCGGCGCTATCGTCCCCGGACTGGCCCGACCACCAGGGACCGGAGGCCGTGATCACGGGCCGCGCCACCGTGACCAAGATCGATATCGGTCCCGCCGCCCCGGACCGGACCCACCTCGCGCTAGTCTACGCGCGCGCCGAGAGCGATGCCGCGAACCAGATCCCCCAGTCGGTCACGCTTGTGTTCGACGGACCGGAGGTCGCGCGCGGCGCCCTTCGCGCAGCGCTCGCCGCGCTGCTCCCTCCCCCATTCCACCTGGAAGCGGCGGGCCCGACCTCCGTTCCGATCCCCGAGGGCACCCTCGCGCTCTCGGTGGTCGGCCTCAGCGGTCATGGAGGGTACCCGCATCGTGCCCACAACCCCGTTCCCGCGACCCTGGACCTGTTGCAGCAGGCCGGCGAACGAGGACTGATCGCGCTCTCGACGGCGGCGCCGTCGTCGTTCGTGGTCGATCTTCGACTGCCACCGGAGATGCCGCTCGCGGCCGGGCTGGACGCTGCGCTCGGGCACGTCCACGCGTGGACCTCGCGCCACGCCCCCTCCGCCCAGATCGTGGCCCCGCCTCACCGCTGCCGCTCCGGCTACTGGCTCCCGCCCACCCACCCGGCCGCCGTACGCCTGGAGCGGATGCTCCACGACGTCCTGGGCGTGAACGGGATCTTCGGGGAATATGGGGGCACGGACGCGAGCGCGTTCGGCGACCTGAAGACGCCGGCGGGAGAACCGATGCCGGCCCTCGTGTTCGGCAGCATGGATCGGGAGGCCCATATCCACGAGGCCGAGGAGAGCGCCGACCCGCGCCTCATCGGAGCGATCTCCGAGGTCCTGTATCGGTACGCACGGGCCCGCTAGCGAGGCGGGATCGTGGATCCGAACTATCTGAACGACTTCCTCGGTGCGGGGGGGGCCGTCGTCTGGGTGCTGCTGCCGGCGTTCGTGGCGAACGCCACGGCGACGTTGCCCCGGGGAGCGGGGCCCCCAATGGACTTCGGCCGGATCTGGCCGAGGGACGGACGACGCCTGCTCGGCCCATCCAAGACCTGGTCGGGGTTCCTCGCCGGGGGCGCCGTCGGCACGGTCGTTGGGGTCTTCGAGGCGTGGCTGATCCTCCTCGCGCCCCCGAACTGGGCGGTCGTGCCCGTGCTCACGCCGACTGTCCTTGCGGCGATCCCGTTCGCAGTGATGATCGCCTATGGGGCGATGAGCGGGGACGCGATCGGCTCGTTCATCAAGCGACGCTTCAACCGGCCGAGCGGAGAGAGGACCCTCTTCCTGGACCAGTTCCCGTTCGTGCTCATCCCGATCGCACTCGGGTTCGCGTTCTACACGACCCTGTTCGTCGCCGTCTTTGGGAACTGGGAAGCGGTCATATGGCTCGTCATTCTGACGTTGGGGCTGCATGCGCTGTTCAACTGGATCGGCTACCACGCCGGTCTGAAGAAGGTGCCCTGGTGACGCACAACGAGGTTCCGGAACCCGGCGAAGTACGGCGGGTCCTGCTGGAGGCGGGCGCCGTCCGGTTCGGGGAGTTCACCCTCGCGTCAGGGCTGAAGTCCGACGTCTACGTGGACGTGAAGAAGGCGTGGACCGACCCGGCCCGTCTTGACGTGATCGCGCGGGCCCTCGCCGCCCGGGTCACCCCGGGCGAGGAGCGGCTCGCCGGGATGGAGCTCGGCGCGGTGCCGCTGGTCGTGGCGACCGCGCTGCGGCTCGGCCGACCGTTCATCGTGATCCGCAAGGCGGCGAAGGAGCATGGAACGCGCCAACGCCTCATCGAGGATGTGGCGACCAGCGGCGGGAGCGTCGCGCAGTCGATCGAGGTGCTCCGCTCGGCCGGCGCCCGCGTGGAGCGCGCGCTGGTCGTGGTCGATCGTGAGCAGGGGGCCCGGGAGCGGCTCGCCCAGCTCGGGGTCCGCCTCGAGGCTCTCGCGACCCTAACGGAGCTGCGGGGAGCCCCGGTGTGACGGGCCGGGTCGCCGCGGACGGCACGATCCGGATCGCCGATCCCGCCGAAGCCGGTGCCACGTACGGACGGGGGTATTTCGGGACCCCCGACCCCGGCGGCGGACTTACCCTCGATCGGTACGACAGCGTGTACCTCGCTGAGATGGACCGGATCGTCGGGGTCGATGCGCGATCCCGCCCGATCCCGTGGCCGGAGGTGTTCCGCCGGGCGGCCCGTCACGATCCCGCGTTCGGGGTCCGCTACCTCGTCTACCGGGACCTGCGACAGCGCGGGTACGTGGTCCGCGCCAGCCCGCCTCCGGTCGCCTTCACCGTCCTCCCCCGCGGTGGGGTGCTGAACAAGACACCCTCCCGGTTCTGGGTCGAGGCGATCAGCGAACGCGCCCCGTTCGAGCTGGCGCTCCTGTTCCATCTCGCGGAGCGCGCGCAGAGCGCGAAGAAGACGCTCCTCCTTGGTTTGGTCGACGAAGAGTCGGACCTGACGTACTACCGGGTACGCCGACCGTCGCCCCGGGGAGCCCTTCCGGCCCGCCGCCTCACCGTGCCGACCGAGGCCTGGCTCTCCCACGACCGGGTCGTCGTCTTCGAAGAGAAGGCCGTGGACGAGCTCGGCCGGTCCCTCGCCTACGGCAGCCGGCTGGGCAATCGCCTCGAGCTCAGCTTGATCGAGGCGGCGTACCTCGCGGGGAACGGACAGCTCCTCCTTCGCGACGGGGCGAGCCATCGGGCGATCTCCGTGGAACGCCTGCACGCCCGGGCGCGACGACTCGATCCGCACTTCAACGAACGCCTGGCGGCGTACACGGCGCTGCGCGGACGCGGGCTGGTCGTCAAGACCGGGTTCAAGTACGGGGCCCATTTCCGCGCCTATCCGCGGAGCCCGGAGCATTCGCACGCCCGGTACCTGCTGCGGGCCCTTCACGACCAGTATGTCAGTACGTGGCCCGAGGTCGCGGGCGGGATCCGGGTCGCACAGGGGGTCCGCAAGGAGTTCCTGCTCGCGGCGGTCAACGCCACGGCGGAAGTCCGCTTCCTGTCGCTCGAGCGGATACGACCTTAGCGCGGTCCGCGGACGCCGCCCGGGCGAAGGCCGTCCTCACGAGCGAGGCGCGGGCCAGCCGCATTTCGGGCAGGAGGACATTCCGGCGGGGATGGGCACCCCGCACATGGTGCAGGCCCGGACGAACGTGACGCTCCGAGGGGACGTGGTCGATGGGACCGGCACGAAGCTGGATTCCCACGGGTCGGGTTCGAAGAGGATGGCAAAGATCCCGGCGATTGCTCCCAGCACGAGCCCCAGCAGGAAGCCCCCTCCTCCAAAGATGCTGAGCAGGGAGAGGACCAGGATCGCGATTCCGTATCCCGTGTGTGCTTCCGGGTTGCGGTAGAGAAGAACGGCCAGGATGATCACGATGAACCCAAAGAATACTCCGAGGAATGCGACCACCCCGATCAGGGAACTCGCGGTGGCGAACCCAGCCACGGTGGCGGCGTTGGCCACGGCAAAGAGGTAGATCCCGTCGACCAACATCAGGAGACCGGCGAACAGTGAAAGGGCGAACGCCAGCGCCGGCCGGTACTCCTCGTCCACGGCGGTCCCTCCCGCGGATCCCCGGTATGCCGAACTGGAGGATGGGCTACCCGGCGCGAGGGCGGACGCGATACTTACGCGTTCGCATACATGACGGGGCGCACGCTCTCCCACGCCGAGCCGGGCGGGATCCCGCCGGAAGCGTCGCCGAGACTAATGGAGTCGGTGGGATCGCTCCGCCGCCTCCGCGAGGACGCCGTCGACGAGGAGGGCGTGGATCGAGAATCCGCGCAGCATCTGTTCCCACATCCGGTGCCGGACCTCGGGCGAGTTCGCGAAGGCTGCGACGATCTCTCCGACCCACCGACTGTGCTCGACGTCGGCCGTCACATGCAGACGGTAGTACTCGAGGTGCTCCTCCGCGACCCCATAGTGGGCACGGAACGCCGGGAGCAGCCGGGCGCAGAGATCGACGTTCGGCGGTTCGGACGATCCCGCGGCGGAGATGTAGAACGGGTTCTCCCGGTTGGTGTAGAGGAAGTCGTCGATCGCGACCAGGGTGCTTGGGAGCAGGGCGGCCGACTGGACCTGGGTGCGGGGAACGCCGAGGCCTTCGCAGAATCGCAGCCACAGCTCCGGATGCCCGGGCTCGTGGCCCTTCGGATCCCCGGCCTCCTCGACGAGCTGGTCGAGCACCATCCGCCGGTACCGGTCGTTCTTCGGGTCCCACGTGCAGGTGGCGAACCGCTCCGCCATCGCGATCGGCACGCTCGCGAGCCACGGGTAGAACTGCTGCACCCAGGCCTGGAGGAGCGGCTTCGGAGCCTCACCCTTCTCGACCGCCGTGAAGAACGGATGGGTCTTGAACGGGTGGTTCTCCATCTTGAACCGGGTCAGCTCGTCCCGGAACCGCTCTCCCTCGAACCGTATCCACGGCGCCTCGGTCATCGACGCGCGAAGCCGGCGGGCCCTATTTGGTCGGCGAGGTTCCGCGGTGAACCTCGCCTCTTATTGAAACCGGGTCGACATGGCAACGATGGTACGGTCCGTCCGCGCTCGTTCCCTCGTACCCGTGTATGGACCGCTCGCCGGGATTCGGGTCCTCGACTCCGCCCGGTTCGTCGCCGGACCGTGGGCGTCGACCCATCTCGGAGAGTTCGGCGCCGAGGTGATCCACATCGAGGGCCCGCCCTTCCATGCTCCGTACTCCGACCCCACCCGCACGTTGGTCCCGCTGATCCCCCCCGGTCGGCCTCCGGAGGAGCAGATCTCGGAGTCGTGGGTGCAATACGCCCGCAACAAGCTTTCGCTCGGCCTCGATCTTCGGCGACCGGAGGGGCGCCGCATCTTCCTCGACCTCGCGCGCCGCTCCGACATCTGGATCGAGTCCTCGCGACCCGGAACGTACGAGAAGCTCGGTCTTTCGGACCGTGCCGTTCGCCGGGGAAACCCCCGCCTCACGATCGTGCACGTGTCGGGGTACGGGCAGACGGGCGTCCCGGAGCGGGTCGCGGCCCCTTCCTACGACCTGACGGCCCAAGCGTTCAGCGGCTACCTTTCGCTGCAGGGTAAGCCGGATCCCGCACCGCCGATGCGAGCGGGGACGGCCCTGAACGACACGCTGACGGGCCTGGGGGCGGCCGGCGCCGCGCTCATGGGGTACCTGCACGCGCAACGGACGGGACGGGGGCAGTCGATCGACGTCGCGCAGTACGAGATCGCGTTCTCCCTGCTCGAGAACCTCGCGCTCGATTACTTCGCGCGAGGCGTCGTGCGCGGCCGGCACGGATCCGCGCACGCGCGACTGCACCCGTACGACGTCCACCGCGCCTCGGACGGATGGGTGGTCGTCGCGGCCCCGAACACCGACGCCTACCTGCGCCTGAAACGGATGATCGGTTTCACCGATCCCCGGTACGACGATACGATCTACCGCTCCGCCCACCGGCGGCCGGTCGACCGCGCGATCGCGCGGGTCTGCCGCACCCCAAGCCGTGCCCAACTCGAAGCGCGCGGCCGCCGGCATGACGTCGCGCTCAGCCGGGTGTACGACATCGCCGACATCGCGAAGGACCCGCATTTCCGGGCCCGCGGCATGCTGCTGGAGTGGGACGACCCGGTTGCCGGCCGGGTCCGGGGTTCGGGGGTCGCCCCCAAGTTCAGCGCGACCCCGGGCGCCGTCTGGCGCGGAGCCCCGTGGCTCGGTCAGGACAACGCGCGGGTCCTCACGCGCGCGTTGGGGTACTCGCGGGCCCGCGTGCACCGGCTCGAGCGGGAGGGGATCATCGGGGCCGAACCCCCGCGACGGGCGCCTCCCGAGCGTCGGGCCCCGAAGCGAGCGACCCGATGACGACCGAGCTCCCGCCCCTGCCGGCCAATGCGCTCGGACCGGAGATCGCCGAAGTCGCGCGACGCCTGCACCTGGCAGAACGGTACCGCGAGCTCGACCGGTCGCCGGCGTTCCCGCGCGAGGAGTTCCGTGCGTTGGGAGCGGCCCGTCTTCTCGGGCTGCACGTCGACCGTTCGCTGGGGGGGCGTGGCCTGGGGCTCGCGTCGGTCGCCGGCGCGCTGTTCCATCTTGCCTACCACGGTGGGACCACGTTCGCAAAGCTGTCGATCCAGCCGGAGTTCTCAAGCGTCATCGCCGAGCACGGCTCCCAAGCGCTCATCGAACGGTTCTTTCGGCCCGGGGTACGAGGGGAGCTCCTGGTCGCGAACCAGCTGACCGAACCCGGGGCCGGCGCGGACGCGGGTGCGATGGCGATGCGGTTCGAGCGCGACGGCGAGGAGTACGTGCTCCATGGCATCAAGAGCGAAGCCGCGTTCGCGCAGGATGCGGACGCCGCGATCGTCTATGGGAAAGTAGGCGGCGGTCCGGGTCTCACGGTGGTCGTCGTCCCGCAGGACCTGGAAGGGATCCGCCGGGACGTGATCCCCGACCTCGGGGAGCGCTGGATGCGACGCGGCACCGTCACCTACGAGGCGGTCCGCGTCCCCGTGGCGATGCGGATCGGCGAGGAGGGGCGCGCGTTCGAGTATGTCCGCACGGAGCTCACGCGCGACCGGGCGCTCCTCGCGGCGATCTATCTCGGCGTGGCACGGGCCTCCTGGGAGGAGACGGTCCGCTACGTGGGCCTGCGGACCGCGTTCGGCGGCCCGCTTGCCCGTAGCGAAGCGGTCTCGTTCCCCCTCGTGGAAGACTGGGCCGAGGCCGAGGCAGCGTACCTGTACACGATCCGCGCGTTGGAACGATTCGAGGCGGGAGAACGGGTCGAGGGAGAGGCCGCTCTCGCGAAATGGATGAGCACCCGGATCGCGTTGCGTACCATCGATCACGCGATCCAGTTCCACGGAGGACGGGGATACTCCGCGGAGCTCCCCCACGGTCAGCGCTGGCGAGACGTGCGCAGCGGCCCGATCGCGCACGGACCGTCCGAGATCATGCATCTGGTGGCGGCGCGTCGGATCTGGAGACCCACCCACTGACGGTCGGGAGCCGTTCCCGGAATCGCTTAAGCACGGTGCGCGTTGGTACATGGGTCGATGTACCGAGGCTTCACGGGCGGGGGAGGGGGCCCGCGCCACCTCCGCCCGCGGCTCTGGCCGGCGCTCGTGATCACGGTGATCCTCGCGAGCCCGCTCGCCGCCGGCGTCGCCGCCGGATTGCATGGCGGGGGCTCCTCGGCACCCAGCGGGCCCGTTTCGACCCAGCTCTCGCTCTCGGCGCTCGTCGCCTCCCCGTACGTCCGCATCGCCTACTCCGAGGTGGGGTACGGGCTCGCCGGGGCGACGCCCACGGGGGGCCAGTTGCCGGCGCAAATGCCCATCGTCGTCACGCTGGGGTACTCGAACTCGGCTCGGCTCGGCGCGTTGCTGACCGCGTTGAGCGACCCGTCCTCCCCAGCGTACCATCGGTACCTGACCGCGGGGGAGTTCGACGCGGCGTTTGCGCCCGCCTCGGGCCCGTACGCCGCCGCGGTCATGTACTTCGGGGCGCTCGGAGCCCACGACATCCGCACGTTCTCCGACCGCGTGACGATCTCGTTCGACGCGGCGCCCGCCGACGTCGACCGGATGTTCCACACCCAGATCCTGGAATGGCGTGCGGAGGGGCGGCAGTACTACGCCCCGGCCTCCCCGGTATCCCTCCCGTCGGAGCTGGCGCCGGCGGTATCCGCGGTCGTGGGTCTCAGCTCCTTTTCGGACGGATCGATCCGTTTCGACTCCGCGCGCGCGCCCCTCTCCGCCCTGCCGGCCGAGCCCGCGATCCGCTCCGCCACCCCGTCGGGATACCTGCCCCCCGCTCAGATCGGAGGCAACCAACTCGAGTACGGACCGGATCTGCAGGTCGCCTACGATGAACTGTCGCTGTTCGCCGAGCAGGGATACCCCACCGACGCGGTGATCGCCACGATCCTCTGGCAGGGATACTACAACGGCTCGACGCCCCTCCCCACACCGTACGGCCTCCTGGACCCCGGTGCGGCGGTCGGCCCGTACGTCCCATCCGACATCGCGGCGTACTTCAATCAGACATCCCCGCCGGGACAGCCGCACGCCCAGGCGTACGGCGTCCCCGTCGGGGGCGCGGAGCCGCCGGGTCCGCTCGCGTCGTACGATACGACCGGAGCGAGCTCCGAGAACACGCTCGATCTGGAGATGGCCGGCTCCCTCGCCCCCGGCGCCACGCTGTTCAACGTGTACGGCACGAGCCCGTCGTACGCCGAGCTCGACACCGCCTTCGCGTTCGTCCTGAACCCGAACGGCAGCTATCCCGCGCTGGCCAACGTATCGGTGATCTCCAATTCTTGGGCCGACCAGGACGGGCTGCACCCGGAGTGGAACCAATACCTCGAAGAGGCGGCGGCGCGCGGGATCACCGTCCTCGCCGCGACCGGCGACTCCGGGGACTACCCGAACAGTCCCTGGCAGTCGGGGAACCCTCCGGACGTGAACACGACCTTCCCCTCCTCGCTCGCGACCAACACCTACGGTGTGGTCGGCGTTGGCGGCACCGCGATCACGCTCGACCCGAACACGCTGCAGATCGACTCGAGCACCGTCTGGGACGTCCCGTCGAGGCAGACCGGCACGACCAGCGGCGTCAGTCCCTTCTACTCGGAGCCCGCCTGGCAACGGTCGAGCTCGGCCGGCCCGCTGATCGCCGGCCTCGGTCGGGGGGCTCCGGACATCGCCGCGATCGCGACGAACGCGCTCGTGACGATCTCCTACCTCGGCTACCAGTACAATGCGACCAACGCCTCCCTGCCCGGTGCCGCGTACGTGGCGCTCTACGGGACGAGCGTAGCGAGCCCGGTCGAGGCGGGCGTTATCGCCGAGATCGATCACGTCCTCGCCGCCGAGCGGGATCCTGCGCTCGGGTTCATGCTGCCCGACCTGTATCGTCTCGCGACGGAGGAGTACGGGCCGCTCGTGGACACTCCCACGACCGGCTACCTGCACGGTGCGCTGTACACGTCCCCGCTCCCGACCCTCCCCCTCTCGGACACGGTCCAGGGGTCCAATCACTACTACGCGGCGCGGCCCGGCTACGATCTCGTGACCGGGTGGGGGTCGATCGACGCCTACAACGATACGATGTACTTCCTCACGGCGGCCTCGGCCGGGGTGTACGGGCGCCTGTCGGGCGTGGAGAACAATTTCACCTTGGACGGTCTCTCGGTCACCTCCTACGGGTCGGCGTCGTTCTTCAACGCGTCGATCCAGCAGAACCTGTTCATCGCGAACAGCCTCGGCGCCCCGGTGTACTGGGTTCAGAACGTCATCTACATCAACTGGACCGCGACCGGCTGGGTGATGGACTACACGGGCTGGGTCGCCTATCCTTTCTTCGGTCTGTACCGACCGCTCGTGATCTACGAGTACAACTACCCCGTCGGCCAGAACGTCCGTCTGCCCGCGACCTTCGATCTGAGGACCGTGCTCAAAGCCGGTTTCGGGTTCAACAACCAGAGCGTGGAGTACTTCGTCGGGACCCACGAGATCTCCCTGCCGACGCCGGGAGCGGCGTACATCATCGGGAGTCTCTGGTACAACTACTCCTGGCAGGGGACCGAGTACCAGAATGGCCCATTCCCGGGGAATCCGACTCCGGGAGGCCTCTCTCCGCAGTTCGGTCTCGTCGGAGGGCCCTCCGGCGGATCCGGAGCGTTCGCCGCCCCGACGTCCGGGACGATGCACGCCGCGGTCCAGCCGTACGGCAGCGGGGCGTTCGAGCCGGCGAACACCCGGACGTTTGGTCCGTCGATCGATCAGACCGGGGAGAGTGCGCAAGACCTCCGCTGGACCTCCACCGTGGGTCCGGGGAACTGGACGTTGGGCGTCTCCCCCGGAAACGGCACCCAAGGCGTGCTCTCGTACGAACCGGCCGCCGAGTACTGGGCGAATTTCACCGAGGCGGGATTGCCGTCCGGGTCCCTATGGTACGTGAACATGAGCCACGGTGCGAGCTACGCGTCCACCTCGACCACGATCCCCGTCCGGCTGTCGACCGGGACGTTCGCGTACAACGTCTCGGCCGCGGATCCGCTCTGGGCGCCGCTGAATCCGAACGGCACCGTCGCGGTCGTCGGTGCCTCGGTCGCCGTCGCGGTTCCTTTCCAGCACCTTCCGTGGCTTCTCACGTTCTCGGAAACCGGCCTGCCGATCGGAACCCGGTGGAACGCCACGGTGGGCAGCGGGCCGACGGTGGCGACGAACCTCTCTCGGCTGAACTTTCGCCTGGCCAACGGGTCGTATCCGTTCCGCCTCCGTTCGAGCGATCCCGACTGGGCTCCCCAGCCGGGGACCGGCGTCGTGTCGATCGTCGGCCGACCGGCCGTCGTGAACGTCACGTTCGTTCCGGTCGAGTACTCGGTTACGTTCTCCGCTTCGGGACTTCTCTCGGGAGCGTCGTGGTTCGTGAACATCACCGGAGGAGCGGACTATTCCTCCAACGCCTCCACGATCTCCTTCTCCGAGCCCAACGGGACGTATCGCTTCACCATCGGCGCCGGCGGTGCCTACTATCCGTCCCCGGCCTCGGGGTCGTTGAACGTCTCCGGGGCGAACGTCTCCGAGGCCATCCAGTTCGCGGGCCCGAGTTCGCCCGCGTCGAGCCTCCCCCCTTGGGCGATCGCGGCCGCCGTGGGGATCGTGGTGGTGATCGTGGGGGTCACCGCGGTCGCGCTCACGAGGCGACGCGCTCCGCCCGCGGGATAGCCGGTCGAGGCGAACGGAGACGGTGACCTCTATATCCTAGCATGGCGCAGTCCGCGAGCGAGCGGTCCCAACGGAACGGAACTCGATCGGGGTGGTGGACGATGCGTCAGGGGGGAGGACCACGGTTCGAGCGCATCGGCGTAGCGATCCTGGTGGCGGTACTCATGGCGAGCCCGATCGGGTTCATGGGGATCGCGGCAGCGCACGGAGCCCCGGTCTCCGCCGCCCCGAGCGAGCCGGCGACGGCTCCTGTATGGAGCATAGAGGCCCTGCAGCAGGCGCCCCTCCGGCCGGTTCTCGACACGGAGCCAGGGGTCTCACTTCCGGGTGCGATCGACCTCGGGCCGGCCACGACCACGAGCCTGCACGTCCTGGTCGGGTTCGCATGGTCCAACGCGTCGCAGCTCTCCTCGTACCTCGCTACGCTCTCCCTCCCGACGTCGCCGCTCTACCACCACTATCTATCGCACGCGCAGTTCGACGCGGAGTATGGCGGCTCGCCCACGGTCTACGCCGAGTCGGTCGCGTACTTCGGTTCCTTCGGCGTGAGCAACCTCACCACGTTCGCCGATCGAGGGACCCTCGCGTTCGACACCACCCCGGCCATCGCGGAAGAGATCTTCCACACGATCCTCCGTGAGTACGAGGTCGACGGGATCCGGTACGATGGGCCCTCGTCCGCGACGCTTCAGCTACCGTCACCGATCGCCGGTTCGGTCGTGGCGGTCGACGGGTTGAGCTCCTACTCGGAGTACGTGACCCACACCGACATGCTGCCCACGAGCCCGCTGCACGCTCCACCCCCCTCGTCCTCCACGCCGAGCACGTACCCCGGCGGGGGATACTACACGCCGGCGGAGGTCCAGGGCGTCCAGTACGAGTACGGCCCCGACCTGCAGGTGGCGTACGACGAGCTCTCCCTCTTCCAGCAGGACGGCTACGCGACCGGTCAGGTGGTCGCGACGATCCTGTGGGCCGGTGCGGCCTCCGGAGGGGCCTCCGTGGCGCCTTGGGATCCGGCCGACATCTACGCGTACTACAACGAAACGCTCCCCACCGGCCAGCCGCACGCCCAGGTCTTCGGTGTCCCCCTCGGCGGAGCCCCGGGACCGGGCACGTCGGCGGGGTCCGATGTGAGCGGCGCCGTAAGTGAGAACACGCTCGATCTCGAGATGATCGGTTCGACCGCGCCGGGAGCGCAGATCTACAACGTCTACGGTCCGAACCCCGCCGAGGCATTCACCGATGAAGCCCTCGTGACGATCCTCAACGCTCCGGCCGACACCCCGCTCCACTCCGTCACCGCGATCTCGAACTCCTGGACCTCGACCGACTACAACAACACCGTCTGGTACGACGGCCTCCAGGAGGCCCAGGCGGTCGGCGTCACGGTCCTAGCGTCCAGCGGAGACTCGGGCGGCAACCCGCACAGCTCCCGGTGGGAGGGCACCAACGTCGGCTTCCCGGCGACGACGGCGTACAACACGTTCGGCGTCACTTCGGTGGGGGGAACCACGTCCACGCTCAGCGCCCAATCCTTGCACCTGACCTCCCAGACGGTGTGGTACGAAGCCTCCAATTCGCCGGACGGATCGTCCGGTGGGATCAGCACCGTCGTCGCGGAACCGTCGTGGCAGCTCTCCAGCCTCGCGAGCCGACTGATCGGGGGTACGGGGCTCGGAGTGCCGGACGTCGCGGCCATCGCGAACAACACCCTCATCACGATCACGATCGGCACCATGCAGTACAAGGCGACGAACGCCACGAACGGAGGCGTGTTCTACGACGAGGCGGGGACGAGCGTGGCCTGTCCGCTGATCGCGGGGATCATCGCCGAGATCAATCACACGCTCGCGGCCTCGGGAGAGAGGCCGCTCGGCTACCTCAACCCGGACCTCTACCGCCTTGCGGACCTACAGTTCGCTCCACCGCCCGACACGCCGACCACGGGGGTCGTCCAGACGGGCACGTACAACTCGTCCCTGCCGACGCTGCCGCTCCTCGACGTGATCCAAGGGCACAACTTCAACGAGAGCGCGCGGTACGGCTACGACCTCGTGACGGGCTGGGGTCCGATCGATGCGTACAACTACACGATGTACATGCTCAGCGCCCACTCCGCCGGTGTCTACGGACGGCTCTCGGCGGTGCAAGATGATCTCGCGCTGAACGCCTTGAAAGTGACCTCCATCGGCCACAGCGCCCAGTACAACGCGTCGATCCAGCAGAACTTCTTCCTCGCCGACAGCCTCGGGGCCCCCGTCTACTGGGTCCAGAACGTGATCTACATCCTCGGGACGCCCGGCGACTGGGAGATGACGTACAGCGGTTGGGTCATCTACCCCTTCTTCGGCCTTTACCCGGCCCTTTCGGTCTACGAATACAACTTCCCCGCGGAGCACGTCGTGAACCTCCCCGCTACATTTGACGTCATCAGCCGTCTCCTCACCGCGCCGGGGTTCAACGCCGAGAACGTCACGTTCTCCGTCGGAGGCAGCACGCTGGAGCTCCCGGTCCCGGGGGCAGCGTACATCATCGGGAGTCAGTACTACAATTACTCCTGGCAAGGGACGACGTACTCCAACGGGCCGTTCCCGGACAACCCCACGCCCGGGGGCCTCGCTCCGCAGTTCGGCCTCGTGGGGGGGCCTTCCGGGGGGTCCGGGGAGTTCCAAGCCCCGACCGCCGGTTCGCTCACGACGTCCGTTGCACCGTATGGCAGCGCGACGTTCGTCGCCGATGTGAGCCGGACCTTCGGGGAGTCCATCGACCAGACCGGGGAGGTGGCCTGGAACCTCGCATGGACGTATGCCGCGGGCACGTGGAGCCTCGGGACCGAGCCCGGCAGCACAACCCAGGGAGTCCTCTCGTACGAGAACGTAACGGCCAGTTCCTACGACGTGACCCTCGCGGAGAGCGGTCTCCCCGTCGGGACGACCTGGTTCGCTAACTCGACCGACTCAGCCTGGGCGGGCCGGTCGGCAACGGTGACGCCGAGCGGCGGGACCACGATCACGATCCCCCTGACGAACGGGTCCTACTCCGCGCGACTGGCGGCCAGCGACCCGCGTTATGCCGCCCATCCTGCGGTCATCACGTTCTCCGTCGATGGGGCCGCGCTGGCCGTGCCGGTCGCGTTCGAGCCGTACAATCGGGCCGCGACGTTCCGGGAGACGGGCCTACCGACGGGGACCCCGTGGACGGTGGACGTGGGCGGAGTGGGGAGCCTCTCGACGGCCGGCAACTCGCTGCAGTTCTCCCTGATCAACGGTTCGTATGCGTACACCCTTTCCGACTCCAATCCCACATGGGGGCCTTCTCGTCCGAACGGCACCTTTGCCGTCGCGGGGCACAACCTCACCGTCCCGGTATCGTTCGAGTTCGTATACTCCGTGGACGTCACCGAGAGCGGCCTACCCCCGGGGACGCTCTGGTTCGTGAACGTGAGCGGGGGAAGCCCGGTACACGCGTTGGGATCGGTTCCTGCGGGACCACCCGTGGCGCTCTCCGTGACGCACTCCTCTACGAACGCCTCGATTCTCTTCTCCCTACCGAACGGGAGCTACTCGTACACCGTCGCGTCGGCGGACCCATCGTGGCGACCGGAGTCGGCGTCGAACAGCCTCAGCATCGCGGGCGCCCCCGTGTCGGAGTCGGCCCCGTTCGTCAAGACGTACCCGGTCACGTTCCACGAGAATGGCCTCCCCAGCGAGAGCGAGTGGTTCGTGAACGTCTCCGGTGGCGGCTCGACGTCCTCGACAACCCCCGCGCTTCTGATCCAGCTTCCCAACGGAACGTACTCCTACCGGGTCCAGTCGGTCGACAAGAACGTGGCCACCACCGAAAACGGCACGCTGACCGTCGATGGCGCGGCCCTCTCGATCATCGTTTACTTTGCCGGGTACACGCTCGATGTCCCGTTCGAGGAGACCGGTCTACCGTCGGGCGCGACCTGGTATGTGAACGTCACCGGAGCGCTCCCCGAGTCCGGCACGGGTCCGGAGATCCGGGTCCCTCTCGTGAACGGAACCTATGCGTACGCGGTCGCCTCGGCGGACAAGCGCTGGGCACCGGAGCCGGCCCACGGAAGCTTCACCGTCCACGGCACCCCCACGACCCGTGTGCTCCACTTCGCGGAGGTCGCTTACGTCCTCGGGTTCACGCAGAGCGGGCTCCCCAGCGCCGCCACGTGGCATGTGCTGGTCGGCGGGGCGGGCTCGAACTCATCGGCGGGCTCCGAGCTCACCTTCTCGCTACCGAACGGTACCTACGAGTTCCAGGTGCGCGTTTCGCCGACGACGTACGAAGCCGATCCCGCATCGGGAAACGTGACGATCGACGGGGCCGGGACCGCGGTGGCGGTCCGAATCGTGCCCGTGCTCTACGCCGTGATCGCCTCGAACAGCGGCCTCCCTACGGGCAGCCTGTGGTTCCTCAATCTGACCGGAGGTG
>JBEKEW010000023.1:0-13132 GCA_050013635.1 Thermoplasmata archaeon
AGTCGAAGACCTTGCTCCAGTGGTACCACGAACCGGCCTGCCGCGGGAACGGAAGGCGGTCCGTTCGGCCTCGGTACTCGATCTCGAAGAACCCTTCGGGGATGTCGAGGTTCGGGGTCCCGTACTCCCCCATCGTCCCCATCTTGACGAGGTGGGCGTCGGGGCAATGGTCGCGGATGCCGTAGAGGAGGTGCAGGGTGCCGGTCACGTTCTCGACCTGCGTCGCGACCGCGTGGTGCACGTCGATCATCGAGTACGGCGCGCTGCGTTGCTCCGCGAGGTGGACGATCGCGTCGGGGCGTTCGCGCTCGAGCACGTGGGCGACGAACTCGTATCGTCCGAGATCCCCACGGTGGAATCGGAGCTCCTTGCCGAGCAACTGCTGGACGAGCTTCTGGCGCTGGGCGAAGGACGGGATCGGGGTCGCCGACCAGCTGCCGACCTCCCGGACCCGGCGCCGGGTTACGAAATTGTCGACGCCGACGACGTCGTGACCTCGGGAGAGCAGGTGCAAAGCGAGAGGCCAGCCGGAGTAGCCGTCGATTCCCGTGACAAGGACCTTCATGCACCCTTCCCGACGCGGGACCGATGCGAACCTGTGCTTAATGGCTCCGGGGGCGGCGAGGCGGAGCCCGCCCCTTCGAACCTGCGGTCCCTTCCGTGGAGAGCGAAACCGCATAAACGGGGCCGCCGTCGCCGTGCCATCGGGCGGCACGAGCCGGGGGGAAGCAACGTGGAACTCGACGTGATCGATACCCGCGACGATTCGCTCCGGGGGGCGATGATGGTCGTGGGGTTCCCGACCCATGGCCTGGTCGGCTCGGTGGCGGCGTCCTACCTCGTCCACACGCTCGATATGGCCCAGGTCGCGTACATGGTCGGAGAGGAGTTCCCCCCGACCGTCGTCATGGACGAGGGCGTCGTCAACGCCCCGATCCGGTTCTACGCGAGCAAGCTCGTCTGCGGTCCGGACCGCTCCTGCCAGCAGCTGGTGGTCGCCATCTCCGACATCCAGCCCCCCGTCGGACTGCTCTCCCGGCTCGGGCGCACCCTGCTGGATTGGGCCGAGGCGAAGGGGATCGAGCTGGTGATCGCGATCGAAGGCCAGCCGATCGACAAGGACGAGAAGGGGGATGCCCGCGTCGTTGCGATGGCGAACCGTGCCGCGGCCCCGCTGCTCGCGAAATACCATTTCACGACCGCGAGCGGGGTGGTCAGTGGCTTCGCCGGAGGGTTGCTCCTCAACGCGCTCGGCCGGCCGCTGCCGGTACTGTGCGTGATCGCGCAGGCCCACAAGGACTACCCCGATGCGCGGGCCGCCGCCAAGGTGATCGAGGCGGTAAACCCGCTCGTCCCGCTCATCGTGCTGAACACCCGACCTCTCCGGAAGAAGGCTCGGGAGATCGAGGCAGAGGTCCGTCAGCACCTCGAAGAACAGCAGGCGGTGTCCCAGAGTTCACGGACGGTGGACCCCGTCGGGCCGGGTGAGATGTATCGCTGAGCCGGCGGCGGCGGCGCAGGACCGGCCCCTCGACTTCGTCGCGCGATCCTCCACGAGCCTGCGCGGGTTCCGCGTCAGCGACGTGCCGTACATCGTTCCGATCGTGGCCGATGCCCTTCGAGAACACTACGACCCGGCCCTGTACCCGTCCTTGAGCGCGACCTGGCCCGACGGATTCCTGGTCGCGACCGATCCGAGTGACGTCCCGATCGGGTTCCTGTTGGGCGTCCATCAGGTCGAGGGGGAGGGGCGGGTGTTGATGTTCGCGGTCGACCGTGAGCACCGCGGTCGGGGACTAGGGACCGTCCTCATGAACGCGTTCCTCGCCGAGTGCCGCACCAAGCACCTGCGGCGGATCACGCTGGAGGTGCGGGTCAGCAACGCGACGGCGATCCGGTTCTACACCCGGTACCGGTTCTCCGTGGTCGATATGTTGCGGGGCTACTATTCGGACGGGGAGAACGGGTATCAGATGGCCCGGGACGTCGGCTGAGGCCGTCGCCCTACGCGGCTCCTCGTCCGCCATACATAAGACCACCAGCCGTAGTCGACGCGCCGATGTCCGTCGCATGGCCCACCGCCGGGGACCTGATGGTGAAGACCCCGGTGACCGTCGCCCACGACGCGCCCCTCTCGCACGCTCTGGGCCAAATGAGCACGCGCGCGCTCCACGAACTCCCCGTTCTGCGAGGGTCGAAGCTGATCGGGTTGATCACGTTCGAATCGATCGCGCGACGCTCCAACCTATCCCTTTCGACCAAGGTCGAGCACCTGATCCTGATCCCGCCGCTGGTGACCGCCTCGACCCCCTACCCCGAGCTGGCGGAACAGCTCCTGGCCTCGGGGTTGCGGGCGGCGCCGGTCGTCGGTCGACGCGGGGAACTGCTGGGCGTGGTGAGCCGGACGGACCTCGTTCGGGCGTTCCCCGACCTCTCGCAGATCCCCGAGCATCGCGTCGACGAGATCTCCCGCTCGATCGGACATACCTTCCACGAGAACGATCCGATCCGCCAGATGCTGGCCCAGATCCGGCTGCTCGAGGAGCATGCGCTTCCGGTGGTCGATCGCAAGGGGCATCTCGTCGGAGCCGTCGGCGTCGCCGACCTCGCGCGCGTCCTATGGCGACCGACGGTCGGCGGGAAGCGCGACGTGGCGACGCGCGGTTCGGTCACCGACGTCGAGATCGGCACGATCATGCACAGTCCCGCTGTCACGGTCCCCCCCGGGACCACGGCGGTCGACGCGGCCCGCCGGATGATCCGGGAGAACGTCTCGAGCGTGTTCGTCCTCGACCCGAACGGGCCGACGGCCGTGGTGGCCCAGACCGATCTGCTCGGGCTCGCGGTCGGAAGCGCGAGCGCCCAGGGAGCACGACTGGAGGACGTCTACGTGCAGATCACGGGCCTGCGGGGCTCGAGCGATCCGGCGACCCTGACGGAGATCGACCGCCTGGTCGCGGCGGGGCTCCGGCGGATCTCGCGGCACGTCCAACCTTCGCTCTTGAGCCTGCATTTCGAGCCGCACGCGACGCACCGGACCGCGGACGCGACGCTCGAGGCCCGCCTACACACGGACGGGGGCATCTTCTACGCGTCCCACACCGGCTGGAACTTCATGGCGGGGATCGCGGCGCTGATGGACGAGCTCACCGAGCAGGTCCAGCGCACGCACGAGTCGCGCCGCCGGCAACGGCGGACGCACCGCCGGGGGATCCCCATGGACACCGAGCCGGCCGGGGCGGAGCTCGAGGCCCGCATCCGCCGGGCCACGAGCGACAAGGAGGAATGAGCCCGATGATGCCGGGCGGTCCGCGCAGCGAGCGCGAGATGCAGGCGATGATGCGCCGGCTCGGCATGACGACCGAGTCGATCGATGGGGTCGAAGAGGTCGTCGTGCGGACCAAGACCCAAGAGCACGTCTTCAAGGCCCCCGAGGTGACGGTGCTCACCGTCAAGGGCGTCCGCACCTACCAGGTCGTAGGCCGTCCCGAGATCCGCCCGCGCGGCGTATCGACCTCGGGAGGGTCCGCCGAGCTCCCGCCCGTCGGACCGCCGGAGGAGGACGTACAGCTCGTGATGGAGCAGGCGGGGGTCTCGCACGAGGAGGCGGCCGAAGCGCTGTTCCGGGCCCACGGCCAGCCCGCCGAAGCGATCCTCGCCCTCCTCGCGCGTCGAGGGAGCGGGTGAGCGCGCCGGCCGGTTCGATCCAGCAGGAGTGTGTCGAAGGGTACCTGTTCGCCGGCACACCGGTGCGCCTGCTGATCTTCCGGCGCCCTCCCGACCGTGGATCGATCTGGGTGCCGATCAGCGGGAAGGTCGATGCCGATGACGCGGACTGGGAGGCGGCGATCCGGCGCGAACTGCGAGAGGAGACGGGCCTCGCATCTCCGAAGCGGCTCCAGGCCCTCGACTGGCACGTGACGTTCGAAGGCCCCGAGGGGGGCCGATGGCGCCTCCACGCGTTCGGGGTGGAGGTCGAGCCCGGTTGGAATCCACGGTTGAGCGCGGAGCACGACGCGTGCGCATGGGTGACTCCCTCGGAAGCCGTGAAGCGATTGCATTACGAGGACAATCGGGGCGCGGTCGGTCGCCTCCTCGAACGGATGGCCCCATGACGTCCGCGACGGAGCCCGGAGGGCCTCCCCTCGTTCGGCGCTTCGCCACGGTCGGTCCGGCGCTGTTTCACGCCCTCCGCGAGGACCGTTTCCGTCGGATCGCGCTCCAGGTGCCCGCCGGTCTCGTCCGGAACGCGGCCGACCTCGCGGTCCGAATCCGAGAGGAGACGGGGATCCCCGTCGTCCTCGCGGGACGGGCCTGCTTCGGCGCCTGCGACGTGCCGTCCCGGGACGAGGTCCCGAACGCGGACGTCGCGGTCGTCCTCGGGCACGCCCCGATTCCCAACGTCGCGCTCCCGATGGCCACGTACTTCGTGGAGATGCGCGAACCCGGTGGGGATCCCGAGCGCGCGGCCGAGACGCTCGTCGCCGCGGGGGTGCCGAAGCGGCTCGGAGTGGTCGCGTCGGTCCAGCACCTCGATCTCGTCGATCCCCTCGTCGCCGCGCTGGGAAGGCGGGGGTACGCCGTGCGCGTAGGGCACGGGGACCGCCGGCTGGCGTATGCCGCCCAGGCCCTGGGATGCAACTACACGGGGGCCGAGGCGACGGCGGCGGACGTCGACGCGTTCCTGTTCCTGGGGACCGGACGGTTCCATCCGATCGGGCTCGCCTTCGCCGTCGATCGCCCGGTATGGTCGCTCGATCCGCTCCAGAACGTGCTCGAGCCGCCGATCGATCGGGGCGCCCTCGTGCGTCGACGCCAGCTCCTGGTCGCCTCCGTGCGCGATGCAAGCCGCTGGGGCATCCTCGTCTCCACGTTTGCCGGCCAGAACCGCACCGCCACGGCGCTCGCGCTCCAGGAGCGCGCGCGTGCGCGCGGGCGGCATGCGGAGATCCTATCGTTCGCCCGCATCGATCCGCGGGATCTGGAGGGTCGCAACGTCGAGGCGTACGTCAACACCGCGTGTCCCCGGATCGCTTTGGACGACAGCGCACTGTACCCGAGGCCCCTGCTCACACCGCCGGAGTTCCTGATGGCGATCGGCGAACGGCCGCTCGAGCCGTACCGCTTCGACACGTATCACTGAGGACGGGCGCGACCACGCCGCTCGCGGTCAAGGGTTCCGGCGGTAGGGATCCCCTCCCGGGCCGAACGCTCCATCCGTGACACGTGGGCGCGGTCGTCGTCATCGTCCGAAGTACGTGAGGATCCGGGCGGCGGGGCCGGCGCGCACGGGCGTACCACGCCGGAACGACGAGCAGAAGGGGGATATCGTGGCGACCGATCCTCGCGGCGTGCGCGCGCGTCGCTTCGTCTCGCCGGCCCTCCTCCTAGGCGGTGCGGCCCTCGTCGCGGTGTCGGTCCTGCGAGGATCGACGAGCGCCTCCGTCCTCGTGATCTTCCCGCTCTTCACGGGAAGCTCCCTGCTCTTCCTCCTCGGGGTCCTCTGCCTCGTGATCGGCTTCGTGGCCCTGCCGTTCACACTCTGGGACGGTGGGGAGGCTCCCGAAGCGGAGGAGGTTACGCTCGAGGAAGGAGCGGCCTCCGATGATTCGAACGACGCGGGGACCGGTGGGTTGGGGGGAGTGGTCGTCATCGGTCCCGTGCCGATCTTCGTCGGGCGGTGGAAGAACGCTCCCGCGAGGGTGCGGTGGGCGATCGCGGTCGTGGGCGCCGTGCTGCTCCTGATCGTGCTGTTCGTCGCCTTTCCGTTCCGGTGGTAGACCACGTCACCGACCGACAACCGACGCGGACCGAAGGAAGGCGCGGTGGAGGCGCAGATCGTCCGTAAGCTCCGGATGGAAGGTGAGTCCCCAGAGCGGGCCCTGTCGTACCCCGACGATCTCCTCCTCCCGCCAGGCGATCGCCGTCGCCGAGGGGCCGAGCCCGAGGATCCGAGGAGCTCGGATGAAGACACCGGGGAACGGCGGTCCGGTGAGCCCTTCGACCCGGACCGGGGCCTCGAACGATTCGCGTTGGCGTCCGTAGTCGTTGCGACGGACCCGGACGTCGAGCGCGCCGAAGGTGGGGGGATCTCGGCCTCCCGGGCTCGCCTCCATCTCCCGGGCGAGCACGATGAGACCGGCGCACGTGGCGAGCACGGCCAATCCTCGGTCGAGGCGCGCTTTCAGCGGGCCCCAGAGCCCCGTCGTTACGAGGAGGTCCGCGATCGTGGTTGATTCGCCGCCCGGCAGGAAGAGGGCATCGACGCCCGCGAGGTCCTCCGGCCGCCGGACCCAGACGATCCGACGCTCGGGAACGATACGGCGTAACGCACGGAAATGCTCGGGGACGTCCCCCTGCAAGGCGAGGACCCCGACGTTCATCGCGGTCCCGACGCCCGCAGCTCCTCGATGACCTCTTTCGCACGGTCGAAGCGGATGGCGTGCTCCTGCAGAAGACGGGCCACGACCCGATCGACCTCTTCGGGGCGGGCCCCCGCGCTGGTGGCGAGGTTGCGGGCGTGGAGCTCCATGTGGCCCCGCTGGATCCCTTCGGTCGCGAGCGCGCGCAGCGCCGCGAAGTTCTGAGCGAGGCCGACCGCCGCGACGATCTCGGCGAGCTCTCGAGCGGTCCTCACCCCGAGGAGCTTGACGTTCGCTTTGGCGGTGGGGTGCACGGCGGTGGCCCCCCCGATGAGCCCCAGCGCCATCGGCAGCTCGATCGTGCCGACGAGGTTGCCGCTCGCGTCCTTCTCATACGTCGTCAGGGGGCGGACCACGGCCCCCGCCTCCGCAGACCACGCCGCGTAGGTGTGGGCGCCGCTCTCGATCGCACGGTAGTCGTTCCCCGTCGCGATGACCACGCTCGAGATCCCGTTCATGATCCCCTTGTTGTGGGTCGCGCACCGGTACGGATCGGCCACCGCGAGGGCGTAGGCGTCCAGGATCGCTTCGACGACCTGTGGCCCGGTGGCCCGATCGGTGGCCAGGAGGTCCGCCCGGAACGTCGCGCGGGCCCGGGCGAGGCGATGCACGGCGAGGTTGGAGATGATCCGGAGCACGCTCCGGCCTCCCGCGAGGCGGGCCAGTTCCGGAGCCAGCGCCTCGCACATGGTATTGACGGCGTTCATTCCGCCGGCGTCGCGGGCGTCGACCAGCAGGTGAACGATCAGCATCGCGCCGCGCGGGGATCGGAGGAGGCGGACCTCGATCTCGCGGGCTCCGCCGCCGAACTTCACCAGGACCGGGTCCATCGCGTTCGCCGCCGCGAGCAGGTGATCGCGCTCGTCGAGGATCCGCAGGCGGGCCGCCGCGGAATCCGCGACGTCCAGGATCTGGATCTGACCGATCATCACGGGTGCCGTCGCGCTCGCCGAGAACCCGCCCGAGGCGCGCGCGACCTTCGCGGCGTTCGATGCGGCCGCGATGACGCTCGGCTCTTCGATCGCCATGGGGATGAGGCGGTCGTGCCCGTTGACGCGGAAGTTCGTCGCGATCCCGAGCGGAAGGGGGTAGACCCCGATCACGTTCTCGATCATCCGGTCGACGATCGCGGGATCGATCCCCGGCGGGAACTCATACGAGCGTATCTCGGCCTCCGTCAGCCCCGCCCATTCTTGGACGACCTGCCGTCGTTCCGCGATGCTGCGGCGGTACAGGCCCGAGATCTCCGAGGATCGTTCGGTCATGGGCGGTGCTCCGGTGGGTCCTTAGGGTCCGGCGGCGGCGCGACGCCCTCCGCCTCGTCGGACCGAGGACCCCGCGCGACGACGACCTTCGCCGGTCGCAGCAGTCCTCCAGGGAAGCGGTACCCCTGCTGGACGATCTCGACGACCGATCCTTCGGCCTGGTTCCCCGTCGGAGGGGCTTCGGCGACGGCTTCGGCTTCCTCCGCGTGGAACGCGGCGCCCACCTGGGCGACCGGTTCGACGCCCTCGCGAACGAGGAGCCGCTGCCATTCCCGATCCAGCAGGTCGAGGCCGCGCCGCACGTCCGCGGCCGAATGCCCCGCCGCGAGCGCGACGCCGGCGCCTTGGACGGCCTCGTAGAGAGGCAGGAGGTCGAGCAACAAGGACGCCCGGGTCTGCCGTGCGATCGACTCCCGCTCGCGGTCGGTCCGTCGTCGATAGTTCTCGAAGTCGGCGAGGAGGTACTTGTACCGCGTCGCCCAGTCATCGCCGGCCTCGGTCGAGGCCGCCTTCGGGGCGACCGACTGCGGGGGGGCCTCCTCTACGTCGGGCATTGGGGCCGCCCACGGGAGGGGGCTATTTGGGCCTTTACGCAGGCGAAGTGGACATCGGCAATTGACGATAATTCGGGTCCCACGGGGGTCCGGCCCGGGGCGATCGAAGCGGGCCGCTGTGCCCCCCCGCGCGGGGTCCGCGGAGGGGGCGGTTTTCCGCCGAAGACATAGTGTTATAATGCGTGCCCGGCTCGGTAGAGATCACGGGCACTTCCCGTAGTTTCTTCCATGCCTCTGGAGCCGGTTTCCACCCCTGCATACGACGCCAGTTCCATCCAGGTCCTGGAGGGGCTTACCGCGGTCCGCAAGCGGCCCGGGATGTACGTCGGTTCGACGGACGCCCGCGGTCTCCACCACCTGATCTACGAAGTGGTCGACAACTCGATCGACGAAGTGCTCGCGGGCGCGTGCACCGAGATCTGGGTCGTCCTCCACAAGGACGGGACCTGCACCGTCCGCGACAACGGGCGAGGCATCCCGGTCGAGATCCACCCGAAGTACAAGCGCCCCGCGCTCGAGATCGTGATGACGATCCTGCACGCTGGGTCGAAGTTCGACCGGGCCACGTACAAGGTCTCCGGCGGACTCCACGGCGTGGGCCTGCACGTCGTGAACGCCCTGAGCGAGTGGTTCGAGGTCCGGGTCCGGCGCGATGGGAAGGAGTACTTCCAGCGTTACGAGCGAGGCGCCCCGGTCGCCCCGCTCGAGGTCGTCGGGAAGGCCGAGGGAACCGGTACCGAACAGCGCTTCAAGCCGGATAAGGAGATCTTCGAAACGGTCGACTTCGACCGGGTCACGGTGGAACGGCGGTTGAAGGAGCTCTCCTTCCTGAACCCCGCGGTCACGATCTACTTCCGCGATGAGCGCGAGGATACCCAGGTCACGTTCCACCACGCCGGCGGATTGACCGAGTTCGTCGAGGACCTCAACACCGCGACCAACCTCCTGTTCAAGCCGCCGATCTACCTGCACGCGAAACGGGACACGACGGACATCGAGGTCGCGCTGCAGTACAACGACGGGTACAACGAGACGACGCTCGCGTTCGTCAACAACATCAACACGGTGGACGGCGGGACCCACGTCATCGGCCTGCGCGCCGCCTTGACCCGGACGCTCAACGAACACGCTCGCGCGCGCGGATTCATCAAGGGAGAGAAGGAGAGCCTCTCGGGAGAGGACGTCCGCGAGGGCCTCGCGTGCGTGCTGTCGATCAAGGTGCTCGAGCCCCAGTTCGAGGGCCAGACCAAGGCCCGGTTGGGGAACTCGGAGGTCAAGGGGCAGGTGGAGAGCGCCGTCCACGACAAGCTCGCCGAGTACTTGGAAGAGCATCCGAGCGTCGGCCAGGCGCTGATCTCCAAGGCGGTGCAGGCCTCCCAGGCCCGCGAGGCCGCCCGCAAGGCGCGCGAGCTGACGCGCCGCAAGGGCCTCTTGGAAGGAGGAGGTCTACCGGGGAAGCTCGCGGACTGCCACTCCCGTGACCCGACCGAGTGCGAGCTGTTCCTCGTGGAGGGGGACAGCGCCGGCGGTACCGCGAAGCAGGGTCGGGACCGAGAGTTCCAGGCGATCCTTCCGTTGCGGGGCAAGATCCTCAACGTGGAGAAGGCCCGGCTCGACAAGATGCTCCAGAACGACGCGATCCGCTCGCTGATCACCGCGATCGGGATCGGGATCGGCGACGAGGAGGATCTCTCCAAGTTGCGCTACCACAAGATCATCCTCATGACGGACGCCGACGTCGACGGCTCGCACATCCGCACGCTGCTCCTGACCCTGTTCTACCGGAAGATGCCCGATCTGATCAGCGAAGGGCACGTGTACATCGCCCAGGCGCCGCTCTACCGGCTCCAGAAGGGCGCCAAGGTCGCGTGGGCGTACTCCGACGAGGAGCGCGACCGGGAAGCGAAGGCGCTCGGGGGTCCGAAGGGGGTCGCGATCCAGCGCTACAAGGGACTCGGAGAGATGAACGCCGAACAGCTCCGCGCGACGACGATGCAGCGCGGGGCGCGCTCGCTCCTGCGCGTCACGATCGAGGACGCCCAGAAAGCGAACGATCTATGCAAGGTCCTGATGGGTGAAGAGGTCGAACCTCGGCGCCTGTACATTCAGGAGCATGCGATCGAGGTCACGAACCTCGACATCTGAAGGAGGCGGACGCGATGACCCCGGTGACGACCGTCGCCGAGGCGCTCCGAACGATCCATCCCCAGACGTCGGGGGTCCCGCGCACCGTCGTCACCCGTGGTCCCGCCGGGACGCTGCTCGCGCTCGGCGTCTTCGGTCCCCACGGCACGCTCCTGTGGCAGGGACTCTGGATCGCCGGAGGCGAGGTCCAGTTGCTCGGAGGCCCCGTCCCTCGAAGCGTGCGCTCGAGCGTCGTGCCGCTCTCGGGACCTACCGCTCTCGTCGTCGACCTGATCGAATCGGCGATGGCCAACTACACCGAGCGTCTCATCGAGCTCGATGAACGGATCGCATCCTGGCCGGCCACCACCGCATCGATCCCACTCGGGGAGATGGAGAGGACGCATCACGAAGCGGCCGAGGTCCGTCGCCGGATCGTCCGGCTCCTCTCGCTCGTGACCCAGCTCGGCGGACCGCTCAGTGACGCCTTCCCCGATATCGCCAAGGTCCTCCCGGAGATCGAGGCCGAGAGCGGGCGACAGGAGGCGCTCTCCACCCAGATCCAAGGGGTGCTCCGCGACATCATCCTCTTGCGCAACAGCATGGACGGGAACCGGATCGCCGAGGCGGCGGTCGAGCTCGGGAAGACGTCGAACGAGATCAGCGCGCTCGCCAACACCTCCAACATCCGGATGCTCGGGATCGCCTACCTCGCGCTCGTGATCGCCCTCATCGGGGCCGTCGTGCTCATCCCCAATACGACCGCGACGATCCTGGGTATGCCGAGCGCCGAATGGGTGTCCGGGTTCTGGGTCGTGGTGATCGTCGCGGTGACGGCGGTCGTTCCGATCGTGATCGTCTTCACCCGACCCTGGGTCGTCGCCCTCATGCGGGGCCTCGGAGGCTTCGAACGGACCAGCCGCGAGGGCCTGCAGGACCTGCCGGAGGTCTCCCCCACCGCTGCCGCGAGCACCGCGCCGTCCGAACCCCTTTTACCCCGCACCCCGTAGTCCGGTCGTGGTCGCCGGATCGAACGCCGAGCCGATCGTCCTCACGGGGGCCCTGCTGGTCACGCAGGACCCTCAGCGCCGGGTCGCGCGCGGAGACCTGCGGATCGAACGCGGGCGCTTCACCCACGTAGGTCCGAACGCCCCGCGCACCGGTGCGCAGGTCGTCGACGCGGCTGCATTCACCGCCGTTCCGGGGTTCGTCAACACGCACGGCCACGTCGCGATGTCGTTGCTGCGGGGCATCGCCGATGACCGAGACCTTTCCGGGTTCCTCGATACCCTGTTCGCCGTCGATGCGCATCGGAGCGAGGTCGACGTGGAGGCCGGTGCCGCCGCGGGCGTCGCCGAGATGCTCCTGGGAGGAACGACCTCCTTCTTGGACCTGTACTATCATGAGGACGCGATCGCCCGTGCCGTCGAACGCCTCGGGATCCGCGGGTTCCTCGGATGGGCCGTACTCGATCCGGAATTGACCACCCAGAAGGGCACGCCGCTCGACAACGCGCGCTCGTTCATCGAGCGTTGGAAGGACCATCCTCGGGTCACGCCGCTGGTCGCCCCCCAGGGGGTCTACGTGTGCTCGAAGGAAACGTGGCTCGGCGCCCGGGCGCTGGCGGACGACACGAAGACCCTCTGCCACTTCCACATCTCCGAGACCCGACGCGAGGTCCACGAGCACGAGGCGAAGACCGGCCGGAGGCCCGTGATCTGGCTCGACGAGATCGGTTTCCTCGGCCCGCGCATGGTGGGAGCCCACGGCGTCTGGCTGACCCGGCGGGAGATCGAGATCCTCGGCGCCCGGGGCGTCGGAGTGGCCCACTGCCCCAGTTCGAACCTCAAGCTCGCCGTCGGGGGGGTCTGCCCCGTCGTCGAGCTCCGCAGCTCGGGGGTCCGGGTCGGGATCGGCACCGACTCGGTCGCCAGCAACAACTCGCTGTCGATGCTGCGGGAGATGCACCTCGCCGGTCTCCTCCAGAAGCACCACCGGTGGGACGCGGGCGCGCTGCCGGCCCAGACGCTGCTCGACATGGCGACGATCGACGGCGCCCACCTGCTCGGGCGCGGCCACGATCTCGGCTCGCTCGAGGTCGGGAAGCGCGCCGACATGTCGCTGTTCCGCCTCGACCACCCTGCGCTGGTCCCGGCCCGGCCCGAGGCGATCGTCTCCCACCTCGCCTACTCGGCGGGGGACGATGCGATCGATTCGGTCTATGTTGACGGCGAATGCGTCGTCCGCGGCCGCGTGCTCACCCGCGCCTCCTGGGACGACATCCGACGCGACGCCGAGCGCGAAGCCGAACGTCTCTGGAAGGCACGCCCGCCCTGATCCACCGAGGACCCAGCGCGGCGGACGCGGTCAGCCGAACGCGGCCTGCATCGCCGCCGCGAGCCGCGCGGCCAGCTCCGGCCCGGAGAGGTCGATCTCGAACTCCCGGATCCCCGCAAGGTGATCGGCGTCCGCGGGGGCGACCAGGTCGAAGAGCTCCCGGAGGAGGTCCCGGTCGACCGTCACCGAGATCGTCCCGTGGTGGAGCAGGGCGGTTCGCGTGAGATGCTGGGCGGCGCCTCCCACCACGCGATCCCCCACCGATAGGACGCACCCCCGTGCTCCGAGCGTGCAGCACGAATCCGAGACGGCCGGAGGGGCGGTCCACCCCGCATCCAGCCCGAGACCCGCGAGGAATCCGGTGGCCCCGGCGCCGAAGCGGGAGTATGCATGGGAGTAATCTCGGCCGACGCGCGCGTCGCCGCGGGGG